>CAMGCA010000318.1 GCA_946011705.1 uncultured Clostridia bacterium
CCTTTTTTCGGGTGTAACACATACGGCTGGGGGCATCTCCCGGTTCCATGGCCTCCATTACCTCTTCATCGTTCAGCAGAAGTCCCTTTCGCTTCCACTGGGACGCCCGTTCCTTTTGCGCCGCTTCCCCATCCAGCTTTCCTTCGGTGCTTAGGTATGGCGCCCGGGCCGGGAAATACTGAACCCCCGCCGGAATCGGATGTGCGCCCAGAACATCATCCCCATTTTCACCCAAGGCAAACAGGTACAGAAGCATTTGAAGACCCACGCCGTTATAGACGTCGCAGTAGTCAAATTCTTTCTTGCCGGTTTTGTAGTCCACCACCCGGAAATACCGGGAAGCACCGTTATCCCACACATCCACTCGGTCCACAAAGCCCCGCAGGACGGCGTTCATGGCCTGGTTGGGGATCGCGATGGGCGGCAAGGCTTCCCCGTTGCCGAAGCCAAGCTCAAATTCCACCGGCTCAAAGCCGGAATCCTTCAATTCCTGCCACAGCTCCCGCACCACCATATCCAGCTCCTGCACGTTGCGCTGGAACAGGTAGGTCATGCGCTGGCTGTCCAGCTGGCTGAACCGTTCAGCGGCGTACTCCCGACTGAATCGGTGGGCAATATCCATGGTCTGTTCCAGCGGCACCTGATGGAAGCCCCCCATATCCCGAATGCACCGGGCGGTGTTTTCCAGCACCGCATGGACATAGGTACCGAATTCCGCGGGATCGATGGCGGCTTCCTTGCGTTCTTTTGCCCGAAGACCATACTTCAGGAAGTAGGACAGGCGGCATTCCGCCTGCCGGTCAATTTGGGAGGCAGACAGATTCAGGGTACTACCATAGAGGCCCTGTACCGTTTTTCGCTTCACTTCACCCAGGCGGTAATCCCTCTTTTGGACAGTATCCTCAAAACCGGGCAGTACATCCAGCTTTTTTGCCGCCGTTTTCGCATCCCAGCGAGCCAGGCAGGCTCCGGCCTCAAAGGCATCCGCCTGGGCGAAGCCGTCAAACGTCTGCCCCTGTTCCTCCCCGCCCGCCATCTGAGCGAGGCTCCGAAACAGGAAGGAAGGCTGGTCGCCGGAACAGCAAACCGCAATACTTTCCTCCGCCCCGCAGAAAACACCGTAGATTTCCGCGAATTCCGCCTGAATGCCCTCCATAGCGCCGCCGGTCAGCGGTACGCCCAGCTGACGCAGGATCACCCGCTCCTGATCCGTCAGCACACCGGAAGAGCCACTGTAGCCAGGCAGTTTTCCTTCCTCCGCTCCCAGGACAATCAGATGCTTCTGCCGGTGGCAGCGCATGGCGCTGACCGAACCCATCTGCACTGCATCCAGCACCGGTGGGATGGTGCCTACGTCATACTGGCTCAGAAGAAGCCGGAACAGTCTGGAAAAATGCTCCGCCTCCCATATGGTTTCCCCCAGCACATCGTACATCTGCTCCAAAGCGGACAGAAGAATCTCCCACAGCTGGTTCAGAATCTGGGCCTCTCTGGGCGCTCCGGTTTCGTCCAGCTCCCTTGCCATTCGGCTGAGCTGCTGCTGCAAGCTGATATCCTCCACAAACGCCGTTAAAGCGAGCACCTGCCCGCGCAGATTCTTCGCCTCCCGAAAGCCGTTTTGCAGCCGCTGTAACGGGGCAATTGCCTGATACCGCACCGAATCCAGCCACGCCAGCGTCTTTCGGGCATCATCATCCCACTGCCCGCTAAGACCCTCCGGGTGACCTGTCCAGCTCTGCGTCCACCGATTTCCTCGAATGCCCCAGATTACCGCGTAGTTTTCCAGCTGGTCGCAGGTGTCGGAATCCACCGGAGACAGCGCGGAACGCAGATACCGCAGAGTCTCTTTCTGGTCAAAGCCGCCCACGGCAGCATCCAACGCTGTGAGAACCGTGTTGATCACACTGTTTTGCAGGATTTCTTCCGTACCCGAGCGATAGAGCGGAATATGGAACCGATGGAACACCAGATCCATCAGCGGCTGATAGGCGGGCAAATCGGTGCAGACCACCGTGATATCCCGATAGCGGCAACCCTGCGATACCAACTGTCTGACCCGCTGAGCCGAATACATGCACTCCTGCCACGGAGAAACCGTCCGAACCGTGTGAAGTCCCTGCACGCTTCCGGGTTGTATGGGGCCTTGAAACAGGCTTTCCCGAACCGGACGCAGATGCAGTTCGTAAGGAGCCACTTCCTCGATCTGAATCTCGACACCCGCGCGCTCTGCCAGGCGGTAAAGCTCCCCGGCAGTGTCTCCCGCTTTTTCAAAGGCCAGTAGACCGGATTTCAGGCTGTCACAGTTCATGCTGATGGTGACCTCCGGGGATGCCTGCATGAGATACCCCAGAATCGCCAGGTTCTGCCGGGTAAAATCCGGGAAACCGTCTATGTAAAATACGTGCTCCTGAGCAAACGTACCGTCTTCAAGCTGCTCCAGAAGCCATGTCATCTGATCTCTTGGATCCCGCTTTCCCCGCTGACACAGTCCGTCGTATCCATCCATCAGAAGGGACAGCTCCTCCAGCTTCTGGGCAAGGCTTCCTTCCGTCTGCCAGGAGGCCTCCATCAAATCCTGAGGGGTAATACAGCAGCGTTTGAATTCATCCACCGCATCAATCAGGCCCGACAGAAACTCCGGCTTTGTTTCCACTGCCGCATAGGCCTTCAGACGGCTGCTGAGCTGTCTGGCAGCGGCCGCCATGGCAACCACACGGCCGCCGTTATCCAGACACTCCACCGCCGCGCTTCCCATGGTGTCGCAGACCCGCCGCGCCAGCCGGGTGAAGGAAAGCACCTCCGCGTAGCGGCTGGCAGTATCCCCGGCAAAGGCGCACAGCCTTCGCTCGGTTTCATGGCTTACAAGCTCCGGAACCATGAGGATTCTGTTTCCTTTCCGCTGCTTTACGTCCCGGGATATCCGTCTGAGAATTTCATCGGAATTGGCGGTCCAGTCCCGCCCCAGCAGTAAATGCACCATTGTCTCGCC
>CAMGCA010000319.1 GCA_946011705.1 uncultured Clostridia bacterium
ATGCCTGTGTCCGCATTCTGTCGGAGGCGATTGCCGGGCTGCCCGTGCATTTGTATCAGTACCAGAAGGACGGCAGCAAAGAAAAGGCGCTGAAGCATCCGCTGTACCGCATTCTCCACGATGAGCCGAGCCCGGAGATGACCAGCTTCGTGTTCCGGGAAACGGCGATGTCCCATCTGCTTCTGTGGGGCAACTCCTACTCCCAGATCATCCGAAACGGGAAAGGCGAAGTCGTTGCGCTGTATCCGCTGATGCCCAACCGCATGACCGTTGACCGGGACGATATGGGCCGCCTCTACTACCAGTACCAGGTGCAGGATTCCGATGCGCCGACCATGAAGGACGGCACGGTGATTCTGAAACCCACCGATGTGCTGCACATTCCTGGCCTGGGTTTTGATGGACTGGTTGGATACAGCCCCATTGCCATGGCCAAGAACGCCATCGGTATGGCAATTGCCTGCGAGGAGTATGGAGCCAAGTTCTTCGCCAACGGTGCGACTCCCGGCGGCATTCTGGAGCATCCGGGGACAGTGAAAGACCCTGCCCGTGTCCGGGACAGCTGGAATGCGGCCTTCGGGGGCAGCGGCAACGCCAATAAGGTGGCTGTGCTGGAGGAAGGCATGAAATACACGCCTATCTCCATCTCCCCGGAACAGGCGCAGTTCCTGGAAACCAGGAAATTTCAGATAGACGAAATCGCTCGAATTTTCCGGGTGCCACCCCACATGGTTGGCGATCTGGAGAAGTCGAGCTTTTCCAATATTGAGCAGCAGTCGCTGGAATTTGTGAAATACACGCTGGAGCCTTGGATCGTGCGCTGGGAACAGGCCATCAACAGGGCGCTGCTTTCGGAGAAAGAAAAGGAATCGTATTTCGTGAAGTTCAACGTAGATGGACTGCTGCGCGGCGACTACGAGAGCCGGATGAACGGCTACGCCACCGCCAGACAGAATGGCTGGATGTCCGCCAACGACATCCGGGAACTGGAAAACCTGGACCGCATCCCTGCCGAACTGGGCGGTGACCTATATCTTATCAACGGAAACATGACCAAGCTGCAGGACGCGGGTATCTTCGCGGGAAAGGAGGAAACCGAAAATGAAGAAGTTTTGGAACTGGACGAATCAGGCTCCAACGGAGACGGAACCGGAGCAGCGGATTCTCACGCTGAACGGCACCATCGCCGAGGAAAGCTGGTTTGACGATGATATCACGCCCCAGCTGTTCCGGGAGGAACTGAATGCCGGGAGCGGCGATATCACAGTCTGGATCAACAGCCCCGGCGGCGACTGTGTGGCTGCGGCTCAAATCTACAATATGCTCATGGATTACAGAGGCAGCGTGACCGTTAAGATTGACGGCATCGCTGCCTCTGCCGCATCAGTCATTGCCATGGCTGGCACCAGGGTGCTGGTGTCTCCTGTGTCGATGCTGATGATCCACAATCCCGCCACCATGGCTATGGGCGATGCCGCAGAAATGCAGAAAGCCATCGCCATGCTGGACGAGGTGAAGGAATCCATCATCAACGCCTATGAGATCAAGACCGGCATGAGCCGCGCCAAGCTGTCCCACCTGATGGATGCGGAAACCTGGATGGACGCCCACACTGCGGTCGACCTGGGCTTTGCCGATGAGATTATGACCCGCCCGGAAGTTACTGGCGCAGAAAACCACGTCACCGGGCCGATGCTGTTTTCCCGGGCGGCGGTGACCAACCACCTGATGGACAAGCTGGCGGCGAAATGCCGCATCGAAAAGAAGCCCACCCAACCGGAACGCTCCGTGGAAGATCTCATGGAGCGGCTCAATCTGATGAAACATTAAGGAGGATTTTTGATTATGACGATTCAGGAACTGCGCGAAAAGCGCAACACCGCATGGAATGCCGCCAAGGCATTTCTGGATTCCCATCGTACCGAGAAGGGTACCCTGACCGCCGAGGACGATGCCACTTATACCCGCATGGAGCAGGACATCGCCGATCTCGGCAAGGAAATCGCTCGTCTGGAACGGCAGGAGGCGCTGGATGCGGAACTCAGCAAGCCTGTGAATGCACCCCTCACTTCCAAGCCCTCCACCGTAAAGCAGCCGGAGGTCAAGACCGGGCGTGCGTCTGACGAATACCGCAAGGGAATGCTGGCCGCCCTGCGCACCAACTTCCGTCAGATCAGCAATGTTCTGCAGGAAGGCGTGGATGCCGATGGCGGCTACCCCGTGCCCGAGGAGTATGACCGCCGCCTGATTCAGACCCTGTCTGAGGAGAACATCATGCGCCGCCTGGGCCATGTGATCACCACTTCCGGTGAGCACAAGATCAATATCGCGGCCACCAAGCCTGCCGCCGCATGGATTGAGGAAGGCGGTGCGCTCCAGTTCTCCGATGCCACCTTCGCCCAGATTCTGCTGGATGCCCACAAGCTGCACGTTGCCATCAAGGTGACCGAGGAGCTGCTCTATGACAGTGCTTTCAATCTGGAAAGCTACATCATCGAGCAGTTCGGCAAGGCGCTGGCCAATGCCGAGGAGGATGCCTTCCTCAACGGCACCGGCGTGGGTCAGCCCCTGGGCCTGTTCGCAGAAGTCGGCGGCGGTCATGTAGCCGGTACGCTTTCTGCCGCACTGAAGGCGGACGATGTGCTGGGCCTCATCTATGAACTCAAGCGCCCCTACCGCAAGAATGCGTCTTTCATTATGAACGACAAGACCGTGGCGCAGATCCGCAAGTTTAAGGACAACAACGGAGCCTACATCTGGCAGCCGTCCTATCAGGCGGGTGAGCCTGACCGCATTCTGGGCTATAGCGTCCATACCTCCGAATATGTGCCGGAGAACGCCATCGCCTTTGGCGACTACAGCTACTACAACATCGGCGACCGTGGCACCCGTTCCTTCAAGCAGCTGACCGAACTGTTCGCCGGAAACGGCATGATCGGCTATGTTGCCAAGGAACGTGTGGACGGCAAGC
>CAMGCA010000320.1 GCA_946011705.1 uncultured Clostridia bacterium
ATGAACCAATTTGAAAGTGTAAAGGCAGCCGTCCCATTGCGGCAGGCTGCCGAAACTTACGGGCTGAGCGTCAGCCGGAACGGCATGACCTGCTGCCCATTCCACAAGGATCGGCACCCCAGCATGAAGCTGAACAAAGATTACTTCTTCTGCTTCGGCTGCGGAGCCAGCGGAGATGTCATCGACTTCACAGCAAAGCTATTCGGCATCAGCCTCAAGGATACCGTAACGAAACTAGCCGCTGATTTTGGTGTCTCGGAAGATGCAAGGCAAGTTTCCGTCCGGCAGAATCCATTCCGGCTGGAAGAGCTGCGATGCCGCCGGGCGCTGACAGCCTATCTGCATCTATTGAAGAAATGGAAAACCAAATATGCACCGAAAACGCCAGAGGACAGCCTGGATGACCGCTTTGTGGAAAGCTGCCAACAGTACGACCGCATTGCGGGGCTTCTGGAGATGTTGGACGAAGCCAGCCCCACCCAGCGCAGCCACGCTGTATCTGCCCTGATCGCTGACGGCAGCATTGCTTTCTGGGAAGGTGTCGTGGCAGAGAATCGAAAGGAGGTAAGATACCGTGCAAAAGAACCAGCAATCGCCTGAGACAGGGCTTCCCATCTGGTTTGACGGGAAGAACATCAACGAGGCTCTGTTCTGTCAGGAGTTTCTGCGTGAGCACAGAATCATCTTCACAAACAGAGCCTTTTTCACACCGGATGGTCGGTTAACAGACGATTTGCCCCTGCGAGGTGAGATTTATGAAAGCCTCAAATTCTGCGCAGTCAACAACATCCCCAAGAAGATCAGCAACATTCTGGAGGTACTGAAGCTGGAAGCGCAGGTGGACGATCTTTTCCCGGAGCCGGATCGCGTATACCTTGCCAACGGTACGCTGCTCCTGGATGGAACATTCACCGAGGGGAAACCAGAGATTGTCCGCAACCGTCTGCCGGTGGCATATAACCCTGATGCGCCCCAGCCGGTGCGGTGGTTCCGGTTTCTGGAGGAACTGCTCTACCCCGAGGACATTCCCACCCTGCAGGAATTTCTTGGCTACTGCCTGATTCCCAGCAACGCCGGGCAACGGATGTTGATTCTCAAGGGCAGCGGCGGAGAAGGCAAGTCGCAGATCGGCGCTATGCTGGGCAGTCTCTTTGGCTCCAACATGAAGGACGGCAGCATCGGCAAAATCTCGGAGAATCGATTTGCCCGGGCGGATTTGGAGCACACACTGCTGATGGTGGACGACGATATGCGGATGGAAGCTCTGCGGCAGACCAACTATGTCAAGTCCATCGTCACAGCTCAGGGGAAGATGGACCTGGAGCGCAAGGGACAGCAGAGCTATCAGGGCTGGATGTACGCCCGGCTGCTGGCCTTTTCCAACGGCGACCTGCAGGCCCTCTATGACCGCAGCGACGGCTTCTACCGGCGGCAGCTCATGCTCACCACCAAGCCGAAGCCCGCCGGACGGACAGATGATCCCTATCTGGGTGAAAAACTGAAAGCGGAAGTGGAGGGGATTTTCCTCTGGGCCTTTGCAGGCTTGCAGCGCCTGGCGCTTAACAACTTCCGCTTCACAGAGAGTGAACGCGCCAGAGAAAATCGGGAAGCGGTGAAACGGGATAATAACAACATCGTTTCTTTTTTGGAATCCGATGGTTACATCCAGCTGAAAGCGGATTCCTCCATCAGTTCAAAAGATCTGTATTCCATTTACCGAATGTGGTGTGACGAGAATGGGCTCTCACCCCTGAAAGCCCGGAGCTTCAGCGATGCTTTGGTTTCCCATGCAGGTAAATACAATCTGGAACACTGCAACAATGTGACCAATCCAGCCGGACGCAGGGTTTGGGGCTTTATGGGAATCGAGGCAGTGGCAAGACCTGATATAAACAGCTTTTGCGGTAATTCGCTGCGTACGTACGTACCGGACGAATGGGACAAGTAACATCCTGCCGTACGTATGTACGCAGCAAAAAGCGCAAATATCTCTCTTTTGAAGCAGATGACCGAATTGTCACCACTTGCAATACCGGATCAAGTAGCGATTGGCGGTAATATGGGGAAATCCCTTAGGAACTAAGGGCGCACTTCTATACGGGGTAACCCCCGTATGTGCGTCCTGCGGAGCGAACAGCTCGGACACTTGAATGTCCGGGCTGTTTTGCGTCACTGCATTCCGAACAAGGGGCTGGTCTCGCCTGCCGGCTCGGTCGGTGCTTCAAAGCGTTTCACGCTTTGAGGTCTCCACCGGAGACCCGCACCCCCTTGCGCCGCTATGCGGCTATCCTTGCAGACCGTCAGTAAATCCTGGCGGTCATTTTTATCCCAATCTTTCAGGAGGTCACACTCATTGTCAAAACAGAAATCCCTAGCCCAACTGGAAACAGAGAGAGCCGCCTGTGAACGGCAGCTTGTTCAGCTTCAACACAAGGTGCAGCAGTATGAAAACCGGATTGCCTACTGTGAGAAAGGCGAACGAAGAAAGCGAACCCACCGACTTGTTACCCGTGGTGCCGCTGTGGAGAGCGTGGCTCCCACGGTGAAAGCTCTGACCGAGGTGGAGTTCTACGCCTTTGCGGAATCCGTCTTTGCTCTGCCGGAGGTGCAGACTATGCTTGCGGAAGCACTCCATGCCCATGACCAAGGGAGGGCTTAACCATCGCACTATTTCATTTTCATGTCACCCAAATCAAACGCAGCGCCGGACAGTCCGCCGTTGCCGCAGCCGCCTACCGTTCCGGCGAAAAGCTCCACAGCGACTACTACGGCGAGGACAGCGACTACACCCGCAAAGGCGGTGTAGTCTGTTCCGAAATCCTGCTGCCCGCCCACGCTCCGCCGGAGTACGCAGACCGGGAAACCCTTTGGAACGCCGTGGAGAAAGTGGAGCGCGGAAAGAAAGCCCAGCTTGCATACAGCTTTGACATTGCCTTGCAGAACGAGTTTTCCATGGAGG
>CAMGCA010000321.1 GCA_946011705.1 uncultured Clostridia bacterium
GGGAGATTGGCGGCCCCCAGTTCCTGCGTATCTCCAAGCCGGTGATCAAGGCCCACGGCTCCTCCGACGCCCTGGCCTTCCGCAACGCGGTAAAGCAGGCCATGACGGCGGCGGAAGGCAACTTCACCGCCCAACTGGAGCAGACCTTGGCGGCCCTGAAGGGAAGTGAAGCCGATGCTTAAGGACCTGGAAGCGGTCATCGGCTACAAATTCCACAATATTTCTCTCCTGCAAAACGCACTGACCCATTCCTCCTATGCCAATGAGCGCTGGCACAACAGCCTGCTCAGCAACGAGCGGCTGGAATTTCTGGGGGACAGCGTGCTGGGAATGCTGGTGGCGGAGTACCTGTACCGGAATTTTCCCAACCGTCCTGAGGGTGAGCTGACCCGGATGCGGGCGGACATGGTCTGCGAGCAGACCCTGGCGGCGGCTGCCAACCGGATCGGCTTGGGCCAGCACCTGCTGCTGGGCCACGGCGAGGAGCAGGGCGGCGGCAGAACCCGCAGCTCCATTCTGGCCGATGCCATGGAATCCGTGATCGCGGCCTCTTTTCTGGATGGCGGCATGGAAGCGGCCCTGCAAATTGTGCGGACCTTCATTTTCGTGGAGGTGCCGGTGACGAAGCTCCACAACGCGGACTATAAGACCCAGCTCCAGGAGATGGTTCAGCAGAAGAAGAATCAGATCCTCTCCTACGAGCTGGTGGGTCAGTCCGGTCCCGACCACGACAAGAAATTTGACGTGGAGGTGTCCCTGAACGGAAGCGTTGTCGGCTTTGGCAGCGGCAGCAGCAAAAAGCGTGCCGAGCAGGACGCGGCCCGGGCTGCAATCGAAAAGCTGTTCCCCGAACAGAAGTAAGAGTTGACAGTTGACAATTGACAGTTGACAGTTGAGGCGTTCGTGTGTGAGATCACGATGACACGAAGCGTACCTCTGAGCGTACGGTGGAACAGATCCCGCATGATTATCCATTGCCAATTCTCAATTGTCAATTGCGGTAGAGAGGAGAAATCTATGGACCTGTATGACAAGCTTCTGGAGGTTTCCAGAGCTTTTCGCATTGAATACGACTATCTGGGTTACGAAACCATCCAGATGGGCAACGTGAACCGTACTTACAAGGTGAATTTCCGCCTGCCGGAGGGAAATGCCAAGTCCTTTCTGGTGCAGAATGTGAATACCTATGCCTTCCGCAACCCCATCGGCCTGATGGACAACATCGACAAGGTCACGGAGCATATCCGTGCCAAAAAACCGGGTCAGCTTGCCCTGCATTTCCACCACACCGCCGACCGGAAGACCTATCTCGTGGACGGTGAAAATTTTTGGCGGATGACCAACTATGTTCCCTCCGTCACCTTCAATACCGTGACAGACCTGGATGTGGTACGCAACGCCGGCAAAGCCTTCGGCGAATTCCAGATGGATCTGGCGGATTTTGACATTTCCGAGCTGACGGAGACCATCCCGGGCTTCCACAATACCCGCAAGCGCTACGAGGATTTCCTGCGCTCCGTCCAGGAGGACAAGGCGGGCAGAGCTTCTCAGGTCCGGGAGGAGATCGACTATCTTGTTTCTGTGCAGGATCAGGCCTGCTGCCTGACCGACCTTTATAACGCCGGGAAGCTTCCCCTGCGGGTAACCCACAACGACACCAAGATCAATAATGTCTTGTTCAGCCCGGAGGAGCATGAGGCCATGATCGTCATTGATCTGGACACCGTCATGCCCGGCCTCATCGGCCATGACTTCGGCGACGCCATCCGCTTCGCCGCCAATTTCGTGGAGGAGGACTGCCCTGTTCCTTCGAAAGCCGGCGTGAATCTGGAGGTTTTCCGGGCCTTTGCCCAGGGCTTCCTGTCCAAGACCGCCAAGACCATGACGGACACCGAGGTAAAGACCCTGGCAATGAGCTGCTTCGTTCTGACGGCGGAGCTGGCTACCCGGTTCCTCGCGGACTATCTGGACGGGGACAAGTATTTCAACATCAAGAGTCCCGACCACAATCTGGTCCGCACCCGCTGCCAGATCGCGTTGGCAAAGGATATGCTCTCCCACATGGAGGAGATGGAGCAGATTGTCCAGGACTGTGTCAATCAGTGGAGATAATTGCGTTGGAGACGCCCGCAAGGGCGTCTCTTTTTTGAACTCCCGCTTGCCGTATGGGGCAGAATGTGTTATAATACAGAGAAGTATGCAGAAAATAGGAATGCCAGCCTTTTTGCCGGCAGTACAAAGGGAGAATGAAAATGAAAATCGGAAGACCGGGTTTTCTGAATAAGACGGTATTGACCAAGGTGCTGCTCATCATGGCACTGGATGTGATCGCGACGACAGTCTCCTTTTTTTTGGGACTGTGGTTCCGCTATGACTTTTCCTTCCAGGACATCCGCGCGGTGCATCTGTCGGGCTTTCTGTCAGCCATTGGCCCCTGGTGCGTTATCACGGTGCTGGTATTCGCGTGTTTCCGGCTCTACAGCAGCATTTGGGCCTACGTCAGCACCTCCGAGGTGGTCCGGATCATTGGCGCCTATCTGGTGCTGGCGGCAGTCGGCGTAGGGCTGTTCCATTTTGACGGCTCTCTGATGCCCCGGGCCAGTATGGTGGTAGGCTTCCTCATCAGCTTCCTGTGCACCGTTGCCATACGATTCTCCTACCGCCTGCTGCGGACAGCCCAGAAACAGATCAGCCATATGACCCACGCTGCCGGGGTGAAGAATGTCATGCTCATCGGCGCGGGTGACGCGGGCCGGGCGCTGGCCTTGGAGTTCAGCAACAGCGATTTCGTGAAGGACCACCTGTCCTGCGTCATTGACGACAACCCGGTGAAGCGCAACAAGCGCCTGTGCGGCGCGCCCATTGTGGGCGGACGCTACGATATCCCCGAGATGGTCCGTCAGTACAGGATCAGCAAGATCATCTTCGCCATCCCCCGCTGCCCGGCAA
>CAMGCA010000322.1 GCA_946011705.1 uncultured Clostridia bacterium
TGACTTCCCAGCCAGACCTACACTACCGCAACACCGGCAGCAATCTGGGCGGCGCTGGGGGATTTAATTTCGGAATGCGTTGGGCCGTGGAAGCGGGCTACGACTATGTGTGGGTCATGGATGACGACACCCTGCCCCAGCCGGACGCACTGGAAAAACTTCTGGAAGCGGACAGAATTCTCGGAGGCCATCACGGCTGGCTCTCCAGCAAATGCCTCTGGACGGATGGAAGCATCTGTCCCATGAATCGCCAACGTGTGTCCCCGTACAAAGAGATTAGTCTGACGGAATCGGACAGCGGAATCCTTCCTGCCCAGATGGCAAGCTTTGTTTCTCTGTTTCTGAGAAGAGAAATGATTCTGAAATACGGGCTTCCAATCTGTGACTTTTTCATTTGGACGGACGACTGGGAGTACACGAGGAGAATTTCCAGAAGCGAACGCTGTTATGTTGTATGCAGTAGCACAGCGGTTCACGCAATGAAGAAGAAAACCATTGTGAACATCGCGAAGGACACCCCGGATCGCCTGCCCCGGTATCGGTACTTCTATCGAAACGATGTGTATCTGTACCGAAGGGAAGGCCTTCGCGGTTGGCTTTGGCTGATTGCGAAGGACATTTGGCATTGCGTACAGGTGCTGTTGTTCGCGCCATCGGAAAAAGCAAACAGACTGAAAACCATTGTTGGCGGTTTCAAAACAGGGGCTTGTTTTCATCCTCCGATAGATACGCTGGTTCAGGGGGACCAATATGGGATGGCACAGAAGCGGGAGGATGACAAGGGATGCAATTGGAAAGAATAGGAGTCGTGTGGAATGCCACAGAATGAGAAGAAAAGCAACGTCGCAGCGGTGGTCGTAACCTATAACCGGCTGGAATTGCTGCGGCAGTGCATGGAAGCACTGCGAGCGCAGACGGCAGTTTGCGACATTCTGATCGTGGACAACGCCAGCACCGACGGAACAGCCCAGTGGCTGACTTCCCAGCCAGACCTACACTACCGCAACACCGGCAGCAATCTGGGCGGCGCGGGGGGCTTTCACTTTGGAATGCGCTGGGCGGTGGAAGCTGGCTATGACTATGTGTGGGTCATGGATGACGATACGCTGCCCCAGCCGGACGCATTGGAAAAACTTCTGGAAGCGGACAGCGTGCTGGAAGGAAACTACGGCTGGCTCAGCAGCGTGGCTCTGTGGACGGACGGAAGCGAATGCAGAATGAACCGGCAGAAGCTGAAAAAGAGCTTTTACGAGTATAGCCCCCTGATGAAATACGGTCTGGTACAGGCAGAGCAGGCCACCTTTGTGTCCCTATTCCTGCCCGCGGGCACAATCCGCCAGTTTGGGCTGCCCATCAGCGCATTTTTTCTCTGGTGTGACGATATTGAGTATACCCGCCGGATTGCGGTGCGGGGCGGGCTGCTCTGTTTCGCGGCAGGGCAGAGCCAGGTGGTTCACGCAACAAAGAGCAATTTTGGCTCCGATGTGGCGCGGGACGATGTGGAGCGGATTGGGCGGTATTTCTACGCCTTTCGGAACGAGGCCTACCTCTACCGTCAGGAGGGAATCAAAGGGCGCGCCTACTGTTTTGCCAAACGCTGCCGGGATTTTCTGCGGATTATGCGGTATGGAAAGCCAAAATGGCCCCGTTTCGGAATTTTGTTCAAAGGCATCTGGGCAGGATTCTTTTTCCGCCCGGAAATTGAAATACTGGAAACACAAAGTAAAGTGAGGATCGAATCATGAAACGAGCATGGCAACACTTTCAGCAGTATAAACCGCTGCTAAAGGAACTGGTTGGCCGGGATCTGAAGGTCAAATACCGGCGCAGCTTTTTGGGGTATGTGTGGAGCCTGCTGAACCCTTTGCTGATGATGTGCGTGATGACGCTGGTATTCAGCTATATGTTCCGATTTGACATCCCGAATTATCCCCTGTATCTGATCACCGGACAGACCCTGTGGAGCTTTTTCAACGAGAGTACCAACATGAGTATGTACTCCGTACTGCAAAACGGCGCTCTGATTAAGAAGGTGTATATCCCGAAGTTCATATTTCCTATCAGCCGGGTCCTGTCCAGCTTTGTGACCATGAGCTTTTCTCTGGCGGCGATTCTGATCGTGATGGTTTTCACGAAGGCGCCCTTCTGTTGGACGATTCTGCTGTTCCCGGTGCCGCTGTTCTTCCTGCTGCTGTTCGCCATGGGAATTGGCATGGTTTTATCGGCGCTCAGCGTATATTTTCGGGACATCACCCATCTGTATGGCGTGTTGACGCTGGCATGGATGTATGCGACACCGATTTTCTATCCGGTGAGCGCGCTGCCGGATAAAATAATGCCAATTATTAAGATGAATCCCATGTATTCCTACATCACCTTCTTCCGGGAAATTGTTCTGTACGGAACCGTTCCGGATCCGGTCATGTGGCTCAGATGCGCGCTGTTCAGTCTGGTGGCGCTGGTTGTGGGATTGACAGTGTTCCGCAAAATGCAGCGTAACTTTATCCTGTATATCTGATGGGAGGATCGCAATGAATCAGGATTTACCCATTATTGAAGTAAAAAATGTCTCCATGCGTTTCAATCTGGCCACAGAAAAAACAGACACCATTAAGGAATATTTTGTCAAGTTGCTGAAGGGCCAGCTGATGTTTAACGAGTTTTACGCCCTGAAGGATGTGAGCCTGACCGTACGCAGGGGCGAGGCGGTTGCACTGATCGGGGCCAACGGCAGCGGGAAAAGTACATTGCTCAAATGTATTGCGGGCGTTCTGTACCCCACCACCGGCAGCATCGAGGTACGGGGCAGCATTGCGCCGCTGATCGAGCTGGGCGCGGGATTTGATCCCGATCTCACGGCACGAGAGAATATCTATCTGAACGGCGCTGTGCTGGGTCATGACCGGAAGTTTATGGACGCGCATTTCCAGAGC
>CAMGCA010000323.1 GCA_946011705.1 uncultured Clostridia bacterium
ATACGATATGGCGGCGCTCCTGGGGGTGGTCTTTATCGGGCGGCAGGAACTCGGCCAGCATCAGGATGACCGAGGTGAGAAGCCCTTCCGCCGCATCGTAGAAGAACGCGTTCTGGCCGCGGTTGCTGTCATCGCCGTCTGGATTGACGATGGTCTTGGACAGGATTTTGGCGTATTTCTCGGCCTTGGCCCGGGCTGCAAGATTGTTCGGGTCACTCCGGGCAATGTCCATATACCGGTTGACCAGCGTCAGCAGATTGTTACCGTCTGAGCGGGTGGGATTTCGTAGGTCGATCACGGCCACATTCTGATACCCATAGCAGTTCTTGGCAATGGCACCGTAATTGCGGGCGAGGTCGCCCTTGCTGTCCATCGCCAGCAAGCTCATGCCGCGGGCGCAGGCGTACTCCCGATTGGGATAGAGAAAATAGGCGGTCTTGCCGATGCCGGAAGCGCCGATCATCAGGCAGTGGATGTCATCGCTGTCCACGAGGGCGGTGAGTTCGCCTTTCTTTCCCTTGCACCCCAGCACCAGCCCCTGCTCCGTGGGCAGGTTCTGGCCGCTGCGCCATTTCTTCACCTCGAAGGGGACATGGGCATAGGTCTGCCGGATCTCTTTGGCTGTGGCCCATCTTGCGGTGCCGTGCTGGCCGTCGCCGACCGTTTTGGATTTGATCCCGCTCAGGGTGTAGTAGTGGGACAAGGCGGCCAGACAGCCGATGACCAGAAACATCAGCCCGCCAGCGGCCAACAAAATCAGGACTTGGTGTGGCATGGTTAACCCCTTTCAGGGCACACCACTTCCTGCTCAGTTACATACTTCTGAATGCGCACATCACTCTTGTTACGGCCTACTTCGGGCGAACAGGAAGTGGTGTGCGTTGTTGTTATTTACTGCATGACTTGTGCGTAGGACGGTTCCTCAGCGGTCAGATCATCATTCCAATCCTTGTGTGCGGGAATGAGCCTTTCCACCGTGAACCTCTCTGCCAGCTGTTCCTTCATGCGCCGGCTGGCCAGATGGCCAGCCTCGTCATTGTCGAGGCAGAGCAGGACCGTATTGATTTGCGGCTGCCGCTCCAGCAGCTTCAGCACCGGCTGAATGGAGGTACCGCAGCAGGCCACATAGCTGTGACTCTGCCAGTCCTCCGGATGGAGCGTGATGTAGGAAAGCATATCAATGGGAGCCTCAAACACATAGAGGCTTTCGTCTCTGCCGATATGGTGAAAGCTGTGGCGCGGGTCGCAGCCCTCCACATTGAGCCGGAAGGCTTTGCCGTAGCTGTTGGCACTGCGCTTGTGAGCATGGCGGGGAATGCCATCTTCATCCGTACCCACGAAGACTGCGTTGTGGTACTCGGCATCCTCATACAGGAGCTTCTCTCTGGCGAAGTGCGCCACAACGCTCCGGTCGATATTCCGGTGCTTGACCAGATAGGCATAGACCCGGCGCATATTGGAATTGGCCGCCGGAAGGACAAAGGGTTTCGGCGGCTCCTCCACTCGTTCTTCGGCAGAGGGATAGACCGTTCCCAGCTCACCCCCCAGAAGCATGGTCACCGCCTCCGGATAGCTGAGGTGATAAAACCGCTGCACGAAGCTGACAGCGTGACCGCCCCGCTCCTCGGCATGATCGTACCACTCGTTGCCGCGGATGGTGACGCTATGGTCACGGGCCAGCCGTTTCTCTCTGCCGGAGGTAAGGAGCTTTTCACCGCGGCAGCGAAGAAACTCCTCCAGATCAACGGAGGCGGCTCGCTGTTTCTGTTCATCTGTGAAATGAATGTAGGTCGACATAGGTTCCTCCTGTTACATGGTCTGCTGATACGATACCTGCTCCTCGTGATCATCCGCCTTGTGGCCCATGGCCATCCGCTTTTCCGCCCGCCGCTTGCGCCGCTTGGAGTCACTGCGAATCCCTGCCGGATTGTGAGGCGGCACGGAATTGTCCCGGAAGATCCGGCTCATGTGATGGAGCAGCTTGGTTGCCGCCAGCATGACGGACGGATCTCGGAACTGGTCAAAGCGGTCAAGGAAGAATTGAGCATACGCATTGCCCTGGGCAGCGGAGCGGGTGAACCAATCCCTGGCCTGCTCCCGATCCTGTTCCACATCCCGGCCCAGGAGATACAGCTTGCCCAGTGTGTACTGAGCAAACGGGTTTCCTTGTCTGGCGGCGGCAGTCAGGTACTCCAGAGCTTTTCTCACATCCTTCTTTACAGACTCGCCGGTGAGAAAGAGCTTCCCAAGGCGGTATTGGGCAAACGGATTCCCATGCCGGGCGGCCTTGTCCAGCCAGCGTACTGCCTCCTCGGTGCGCTTTTGAGAGAGCAGAAGCTTCCCGAGCGCGTATTCCGAAAAGTCATTTCCGGCCTCTGCGGATAAGCGAAACCAACGCTCCGCTTTTTCATGATCCCGCATGGTGGAAAGGTCATCCCGGTAGAACTTTCCCAGCTGATGCGCCGCCACCGTGTATCCTTCCGCCCAGAGCTGTTCCAGCGCCCGGACGGCTTCAGCGTGTTTCTCGTCCAGCGCATAGACATCCTGCAGGACCGTTTTGGCGGCGCGATAGCGTCGAGCCTGTTCATATACGCTGTTGGATCGCTGCTCCTCATGTGCCGCCTCCGGCTCCGGCTCATCTTGCATCTTCTCATCTTCAAAAGTCGGGAGGCCGAGGCGGATGTTCTCGGCCTCCCGGATAATATCGTTTTTGATCCGGCGGAACTCTTTCTGCTGCGAGAGCGGGAGATGCTCCCGCGGTATGCGGCTACCATAGCACTCGTTCAGCTCATCCCGGATCTGATTCCAGGTTTCGTAGCATTTCGCCACTTCCGGCTGCCGGGCCAGCTCGTCCACGATGGTATCCACCAATGCTTAGAGCGGTATCTTCAGATAGCCATACTGCTATATCCCGCTGGTAGTATCCAGCTCC
>CAMGCA010000324.1 GCA_946011705.1 uncultured Clostridia bacterium
CAATGCCCAAGTTGCGCACATCCAGCACAGGCTGCGTGTCCTTGTCCTGCTCCCGGAACAGGTTCATGGTAGGAACCTTGATCATTTTCTTGCTGTACTCATTCATTGGTTCCCGCCTCCTTCTTCTTAAATACGCCGGACACCTTTGCTCCGATAACAGAGGTAACCTCCTTGATCTTGGGGGACCAGGTGAACAGCATGACTACAATCAGAACAACCGCGTACAGAATCATGCGGTAATCCTGCAAACCACGCATGGCCTCCGGCAGCACATACAAAACGGCGGCAGAAATGACAGAGCCAAGGATGTTGCCCATGCCGCCCAGCACCACGAACACCAGAATGTTGATGGAGGTGTTGAAGTTGAACTTGGGGGCAGTGACGGAGGAGTAGTTCAGGCCGAACAGGGCACCCGCCATACCGGCAAGGAACGCGGAGACCACGAAGGCCTTCATCCGGAAGGCGGTGACGTTGATACCCACGGATTCCGCGGCGATTCGGTTTTCCCGGACAGCACGGATGGCCCGGCCTTCCTTGGAATTGATCAGGATCTGCACCACGAACAGGGTGAACAGCACCAGCAAAAAGCCCATGGTAAAGGTAGCAATTCTCTGTACACCGGTTGCGCCGAGGGGACCGTTAATGATGTACTCTCCTCCCTGCCCCAGCTTCATTTTCCCTGTGGACACGGCGATGTGGAAGCCCTCGGAATCGGTGCCTGCGTAGAGGTTGCCGATGATATTCTTCATGATTTCACCGAATGCCAGAGTCACGATGGCGAGATAGTCACCCCGCAGCCGCAGAACAGGCACGCCGATCACGAAGCCGATGACACCGGCAAGCACGCCGCCACAAATCATGGCGCACAGCAGCCGGAGAAAATCGTTGGCAATTACGTTTTTTGTCAGCGCGGCAAAAATAACGGCGGTAAACGCGCCGATGCCCATAAACCCGGCATGACCCAGGCTCAGTTCGCCGCAGATACCAACCAGCAGGTTGAGGGAGACGGCCAGTGATACGTAAACACAGATGGGAACCAGGAAGCCTTTCATGGAGCTGCCCAGCAGTCCGGCAGAGCTGGCAGCCTGCATCACGATGAAGGCGATAATGACTACAAGGTAAGTGATGAGGTTGGTGCGGGTGGTCTTATTATTCAGAATTTTCTTCATAACCCTCACCTCACACCTTTTCCTGAATCTGCTTGCCCAGCAGGCCCGCAGGTTTCACCAACAGAATCACAATCAGCACAAAAAATACAATGGCATCAGAGAACTGGGTAGAAATATAAGCCTTGCTGAAGGTCTCGATGATGCCAAGCAATATGCCGCCCAGCATGGCGCCGGGGATGGAGCCGATGCCGCCAAAGACAGCAGCGGTAAAGGCCCGGATACCGGGCATGGAGCCGGTGGTGGGCTGGAGCGTGGGCACGGTGGAGCACAGCAGCACACCGGCAATGGCTGCCAGCGCCGAACCGATGGCAAAGGTGGTGGAAATGGTCTGATTGACGTTGATGCCCATGAGCTGAGCAGCGTCACGATCCTCAGACACCGCCCGCATGGCCTTGCCGGTACGGGTCTTGCCGGTGAACAGGGTCAGACCCACCATGACGAGAATACACACCACCACAGTCAGAAGCACCTCGCCGGTAATCACAATCTGCCCGCCCGCCAGAGAAATGGGCTTCATGGTGACCACGGAAGCAAAGTTCTTGGGGCTGGAGGACCAGATCAGCTGGGCAGCGTTCTGCAGGAAGTAGCTGACACCGATGGCAGTGATCAGAACCGCCAGGCTGGGGGTACCCCGGAGGGGCTTGTAGGCAAGACCCTCAATGACAATGCCCAACACCGTGCAGACAATGCAGGCAGCAACCACGGAAAGCCAAGACGGCAGCCCTAAATAGCTGGTTGCGCAAAAGGAAATATAGGCGCCCACCATGATGACATCACCGTGGGCAAAGTTCAGCATCTTGGCGATACCGTAGACCATGGTATAACCCAGCGCGATGATGGCATACACCGAGCCGATACTGATGCCGTTGATCAGATACTGTAAAACCTGCATAGGACACCTCGTTTTCTTATTCTATCAGAATTTCGACAGCCTATGACGGCGGCAAGACTTCATTGCCTACCGCTCTCATGGACTGTCGAAGCACATCGTGGGATGGGAAGGTTTTCCTTCCCATCCCATCCAATTTACAAATCAGTCAATGCCGACATATGCGCCGTTCTCAATCTTAACGGCAGTGGGTACCTTGGAAACGAAGCCGTTGCTGTCCCAGGTCATGCCAGCGCCGGTCAGACCGTCAAAGCTCATGGTAGTGAACTGGGCAATCAGCTTGTCGCAAGCCTCAGCATTGGGGGTCGTTCCGTCGATGCCTGCGGCGGTGCATGCCTTGTACAGAGCGTAAACAACGTCATAGGCATCCGCAGCGAACTGGTTGGGTACGCCGCCGGTCTTTTCCTTGTACTTGGTAACGAAGGACTGAGTCGCTTCATCCTTAGAGTCCGCAGCGAAAGGAGTCATCATCATCAGACCCTCAGCCAGAGAGGTATCAAAGCCTTCCACATCCAGAATGCCGTCCATACCATCGCAGCCGAAGAAGGTGGGCTTGTAGCCAATCTTGTTGGCCTGAACCAGAACCTGAGCAGCCTCGGTGTAGTAGAAGGGCAGGAACACCAGATCAGCGCCAGCATCCTTACACTGGGCAACCTGCGTGGACAGATCGCTCTTGCTGTCGGCGGTGAAGGAAGTCTCGCAGACAACGTTCAGGCCCTTGGCAGCAGCGACTTCCATGAAGCTGTCGTAGATGCCGCTGGAATAAGCATCGGAAGCGTCATAGATGACGCCAATGGCCTGAGCCATGTTGCCGTCTGCCATCAGGTAAGCGGAGCCCGCGCCCTGGATGCCGACGCTC
>CAMGCA010000325.1 GCA_946011705.1 uncultured Clostridia bacterium
CAAATTCTGAACGGCAATTTCATTGTCCACCCGCACAATCAGGGTATCTCCGGGCTTCAGGTCCTCGGCAGCCTTTTTGGCGTTGACAACGGGCAGAGGGCAGGCCATGCCCCGGCAATCTACGTTTTTTTCCATTTTTATTCCTCCCGCGCGATTTCCCGCAGAGCGGCAATCGCAATTTTTATTTCTTCCATGGTGTTGTAATGGGAAAAGCTGAACCGAACGCCCCCCCGGCTGCCGGTTCCAAGGGCATCGTGCATCAGGGGCGCACAGTGGGCGCCGGGGCGAGTGGCAATGCCGAACTGAGAAAACAGGGCGTCGCTGACCTGCGCGGAATCATAATCCCGGACATTCAGACTGACGATGGGGCACCGTTCCCGGGCGGAAAAGTCGCCGTAAACGGTTATTTCGGGTATTTCCCTCACGCCTTCATAAAACGCCCACATGAGGTCAAGTTCTTTCTGCCGCAGGGTGTCGATTCCCGTTTCCAGCAGCCAGGGCACAGCGGCGTTCAGCCCCGCGAGACGGTGGGCATTCAGCGTCCCCGCTTCCAGTGCGGTGGGCATTTGGGCGGGGTGGGTTTTGCTGTGGGACTGGACGCCGCTGCCGCCGGTGAGCAGGGGACGGACATCTACCCCCTCCCGAACGTACAGACCCCCCGTGCCCTGTGGGCCAAGCAGCCCCTTGTGGCCGGTAAAGCAAAGAATGTCGATGCCCATTTTCTGCACGTCGATGGGGAACACCCCCGCCGTCTGGGAAGCGTCCACCACGAACAACAGGCCGTGAGCCTTGGCAATGGCCCCGATTTTTCCGATGTCCAGCAGATTCCCCGTCAGATTGGAGCCGTGGGTGCAGACGATGGCCCGTGTGTTATCCCGAATCGAGGCAGAAATGGCATTGTAATCGATTCTACCCCGGTCATCGGCGGGCAGAATGGTCAGCTCTGCGCCCCGGTCTTCCAGCTCATACAGGGGCCGCAGAACGGAGTTGTGCTCCATAGCGGTGGTAATAACGTGGTCGCCAGGGTTCAGAATTCCTTTGATTGCGATGTTCAGGGCTTCCGTGGCGTTGGCAGTAAAGGCGATTCTTGCCGGATTTTCCCCGTGAAATAGCTGAGCAAGGGCACACCGGGCATCGTAAACGGCCCGGGAGGCCGCCATGGCTGGCTCGTGGACGCCCCGTCCGGGATTGCCGAAGGTGCCCATGGCCTCTATCACCGCCCACAAAACGCACTCCGGCTTTTGCAGCGTTGTCGCCGCGTTGTCGAAATAAATCATAGATTCCCTCAAATCATCAGGCGGTATACGCCCTGCACCGGGATTCCAGCGGTGTTCAGGGCCGACCGCAAAACTTCTTCCAGTTGGGGTTCGGCGCACCAGGCCAGCCCGCAGTCCGCCGTAATTTCCCCCGGCACGGGAATCATCCGCCCGCCTAAGTCTTTGCACTGAATTTCCGCCGCCATGGCATCGGTGGTGGTATGGAAGGTGAACACCACCCGTTCCTGTTTTCGTATCATAACACCCTCGTTGTATTTTTGAAAGTACAACGGTATTATAACAAATCCGCTTCCCAAAAGCAACAAAAACTGCTATACTATAGATGTGAGAATATGCAAATCAACCGAAAAGGAGCATTTTCGATGATTACCATACAGAAATATGTCCGGGCGCAGAGCTTGGAGGAGGCCTGGCAGCTGAATCAGAGGGGGCGCAACCGCATTGTGGGCGGTATGCTGTGGCTGCGGCTGGGCCGGGGCAGCGTGGGCACCGCCATCGACCTGAGCGGTCTGGGGCTGGACAAAATTGAGGAAACAGAAACGGAATTTTCTATCGGGTCCATGGCCACCCTGCGGCAGCTGGAACAGCACCAAGGCCTGAACGTCTATTCCTGCGGCGCAGTGAAAAACGCGGTCAAAGACATCGTGGGCGTTCAGTTCCGCAACATGGCAACCATTGGCGGCAGCATTTGGGGCCGGTTCGGCTTCTCCGATGTGCTCACCGTGTTCCTCGCCATGGACTGCTGTGTAGAACTCTATAAGGGCGGCATCGTGCCGCTGGAGCAGTTCGCGAATATGAAAAAGGACAACGACATTCTGGTGCGGGTCATCGTGAAGAAGGCCCCCGGCAAAGTAGTTTACACCGCCATGCGCAATCAGCGCACGGACTTTCCCGTCATCACCTGCGCCCTGTCGAATATTGGCAGGCAGTCCAAAGCCGTCATCGGCGCCCGGCCTGCCAAGGCTATGGTCATCCGGGACGAGAAGGGGCTGATGCCCGATGGAAAAGCCTTCGCCGCCTACGTTGCGGAGAAGACCCCCACTGACGGCAATATCCGCGGCAGCGCCGCCTACCGCACCCATCTGGTTCGGGTGCTGGTGGAGCGAGCCGCAAAGGAACTGGGAGGAATGTAAATGGAGATCAAGCTGAAACTCAACGGAAAAACCATTTCCGCCCAGTGTGATGCCGACACCATTCTGCTGGACTTCTTAAGAGCGCACGGCTGCTACAGCGTGAAACGGGGCTGCGACACCTCCAACTGCGGCCTGTGCACAGTTCTCATGGACGGCAAGCCCATTCTGTCCTGCTCCATGCTGGCGGCCCGGGCCGAGGGCCACAGCATCCAGACATTGGAGGGCTTACAGGAGGAAGCCGCAGATTTTGTGGGCTTCATCGCCGATCAGGGTGCTGACCAGTGCGGCTTCTGCAACCCTGGCTTCGTGATGAACACCATCGCCCTGCTGCGGGAGAATCCCGACCCAACGGATGACGAAATTCGGGCATTTTTAGCCGGAAACCTGTGCCGCTGCTCCGGCTATGACGGGCAGCTCCGGGGCATCCGCAGCTACTTAAACAGCCGCAAAGGGTAAGGAGGACGCCATGGAACAAAGAGAATATAGAGTTGTGGGCATGTCCTTC
>CAMGCA010000326.1 GCA_946011705.1 uncultured Clostridia bacterium
CAACCGCGTATTGCAGCAGCTCCGTCACCAACTCCGCCGTGGAGGAGGCGTAGGGCTCGTGGAAATTGACTACCACAGGACTGATATAGTCCGCCGCCCGGCGGTGATGGTCGATGACGCAGACCTTGGTGATGGCTTCCAGCAACGGCTTACATTCCACCTGATCCGGACGGTTGGTATCCACCACAATCAGAATACTGCGGTTATCCGCCATCAGCAGGGCGTCCTGACCGGAAATGAAGGCATCCCGGTACTGGGGTTCCGCCTGAATCTGGGAAATCAGCTTTGGCGCGGCGTTATCCTCCGTATCCACCACGATGCTGAACCTTTTGCCCTTTTTACGACACAGGCAACACACGCCCATGGCGGCGCCCACCGCGTCCAGATCGGCATTTTTGTGGCCCATGACGAACACATGGCCGCTCTGGCCGATCAGCTCCATCAGGGAGTTGGCGGTGACCCGGGAACGAACCTTGCTGCGGTAATCCGCCTCCCGGTTCCGTCCGCCGTAGAAGCTGAAATTGAACCGGTCCTTGACCACTGCCTGGTCGCCGCCCCGGCTCAGGGCCATTTCGATGCTGAGCGCCGCGAAATCGTAGCTCTCCTCAAAATTCCCGCCGTCCACGCCCAGGCCAATGGAGATGGATGCCGGAAGCCCGGAGGGGCTGGTGATTTCGTGGATGCTTTCCAGCAGAGAAAACTTTCCGTCCACCGCCCGCTGCAGGTCCCGCTTTTCGAAAACGAACAGGAAGCGGTTGCGCTCCAGCTTCCGCAGCAGACCGTGATACCCGTCCGTCCACTGGGTGATGGTATCGTTGAGTCTGGCGTTCATGGTGGAGATGGCGCTTTCCGTCAGGTTTTTGGTCAGTTCCTCATAGTTGTCAATGAGGATGATGGAGACCACCGGCCGGGAACGGATATATTCGTCCCGGATCTGGTAAAGCTCCGTCAGGTCGCTGAAATACAGTACCCCCAGCATGGTGCCCCGGCTGTCCTCCGCCCGGACGGTGGTGCCGTAGACCCGGTAGCGCCGGGGACCCAAAGTGGCGTCCTGGGGACTTTCCGTCTTACCGGCTTCCAGCCAGTCCAGGGAGAAGTCCGGCAGGACCTCCTCCAGCTGCTGCTCCATCATGGTATCGGCGTAGCCCGTCAGCTCGCTGAAGCGATGATTGGCCCAGATAATCACATCGTCCCCCAGCCGGATAAGCACCGCGGGCAAGGGACTATCCCCCTGAGAGGTAGCCTCCTGGGTATTGGACATGGACTGGATATAGCGCTGCAATTGTCTTCCCCGGCGGTTCCGGTTCATTACATACAGCATAAACACCACCAGGGTGACGCTGGTCTCCACAGCCGCCAGCCAGTAGTAGCCTTGCAGCAGCGCCGCCGCGCAGAAGGCCGCCATCACGAAAAAGTATACGCCCATGCCGGGCTTTAAGAGCCTGTCCAGCTTTTTGTTCACCTGACCGCCGCCTCCTTAAGCATAACAATCCATAATAGATTTCTATTATAGCAAATCCCACCAAATCCCGCAACTACTTTTCAGAGATTTCGTAAAAAAGGCTTTATAAATTCCTGTATACTTTTGCGCCATTTTGTGTTATACTACCGTTGACGCTTTCCGGGTTGGGCTTTTACCGGAAGCAAATACCGCGCGTTTGCGCATGGAAAGACAAAAATACCTTGCAGGCGTTTTCCCCGGCGAAGGCGATTCAGGGCCTGAGCTTACGGAATTCGGCTGCCTGCTTGTTGTGTCCATTTTTGACATTTTGACGCGAAGAAACCCTTTGTGAACAATGAAAGGAGTATTGTTTTGGCTGAAAAACTGAAAATTATCCCTCTTGGCGGTCTGGACGAGATCGGCAAGAACATTACCGTGCTGGAATACGGCAAGGACATGATCGTGGTGGACTGCGGTGTGGGCTTTCCCGAGGAGGATATGTACGGCGGGGATCTGGTGATCCCGGACTTTTCCTATCTGGTGGCCAACCAGAAGAAGCTGCGGGGCTTCTTCATCACCCACGGCCACGAGGACCATATCGGTTCCATTCCCTACGCCATGCGGGAGGTGAACTGCCCCATTCACGGCACCGCCATGACCAACGGCCTGATTAAGCTCAAGCTGGAGGAGCACAAGCTGGCGGACAAGGTCAAGCTCATCACCCACAAGCCCGGTGATGTGGTAAAGGCCGGGTGCTTCCAGGTGGAGTTCATCCATGTAAACCACTCCATCGCCGACGCTGTGGCCTTCGCCATCCACACCCCCGTGGGCACCGTGGTGATGACCGGCGACTTCAAGATCGACCCCACCGCCAAGGACGGCATGATGGACCTGGCCCGGCTGGGAGAGCTGGGCAGCAAGGGCGTCCTGGCCATGCTGTCGGACTCCACCAACGTGGAGCGCAGCGGCTACACCCCCAGTGAAAATCTGGTAGCCGAGAGTCTGGAGCGGCAGTTCCGCAACTGCGACCAACGGATTATCGTCACCACCTTCGCCTCCAATATGCACCGCATCCAGTCCATCGTGGCCACGGCCCAGCGCCATGGGCGCAAGGTTGCCGTCACCGGCCGGAGCATGGAGAATATGCTGAAAGTTGCCCAGGAACTGGGCTATCTGAAGGTAAAGCAGGGCACCATCGTGGACCTGGCTTCCATCAAGAGCCTGCCCAAGAACAAAATCGTCATTGTCTCTACCGGCTCTCAGGGTGAAAATATGTCCGCCCTGTACCGCATGGCCTTCAACACCCACAAGCAGGTGGAGATCACCGCCGGCGACCGGATCATCATTTCCGCCTCCGCCATCCCCGGCAACGAGAAGGCCGTTTCCAAGATCATTAACGAGCTGTACCGCAAGGGCGCGGATGTGGTCTACGAAAAGAGTGAGGGCCTGCACGTCTCCGGTCACGCC
>CAMGCA010000327.1 GCA_946011705.1 uncultured Clostridia bacterium
CCAGCGGACTCAGATAGGCCCTGTCCTGCAGGGAACGCTGAACCGTCAAATGAGCTGTGTCTAGGACGAGGACCTGGGACTCAAAGATAAACTGGTAGGCATACCTTCGGCCTGGAGAAAAGAACAGAGTCTGCGGACAGAAGGGCAGGGACGTTTCCGCAAGCGGCCTCGTTTCTTCATCCAGCTTTGTGAGCAGGTCATCCTTATTCCGGCTCCACGCCCTGCAGTTGAACAAAAGTCCGTCATGAATGATCCACCAGGCCCAGTGCTTCCAGATGGCATGATTGATATTGGCGCCAATCACACTGCCGGAGCGCCCAAGCTTCTGACCGGTAGTCAAGTTGAGCCGCATCAGGTATGCTCCTTCTCTCGTGTACTCCTGAAGAAGCAGTTCACGGCCGTTTTGCCCCACGTAACGGCAGTCCGAATCCTGGAGCCGCTGCCACAGAAGTGTTCCGGCCGGTATGGGGCAGCGCCGCAGAATCATACAGAACGCATCCCTCTCTCCAGCCCGTGCAGAGGAAATAAAAGAAATCCGCAGGAATTAGATGATTCCAGCGGATTTCTTTTGCATAAAACTCGCCTATGTCGGTGAGCACAGCGGCTGCGGAACAGAGACCTTCACGCAGAACAGAAATCACCTCAGGCCAGTCTCAGCCAGTTGGAAGCCAGAAGGTACGGAAAGGAACTACTGAGCGGTATAGCCCCCGTCCACCATCAGCGCCGCGCCAGTGGTAAAACTGGAATAATCCGACGCCAGGAAGAGGATGCTGTTGGCAATTTCTTCGGGCTTTGCCAGCCTTCCCATGGGGTGCAGCCCTTTCAGATAGTTCAGTTGCTCCTCGCCGCTGCCCAAAACCATGGGCGTTTCCACAAAACCGGGACAGACGGCGTTTACCCGGATGTTGTTCGCTGCGAATTCCACGGCAAAGCACCTGGTCAAGGCCAGAATACCGCTTTTTGAAGCGTTGTATGCCACCTGCCGCGGCGCGCCGACATGGCCCATTACGGAGGAGAGATTCACAATGCTCCCGCCGCCGTTTTGCTTCATGTAGGGGACCACATACTTGCTGCAGAGAAAGGCGCCGCTCAGGTTGACGTCAATGGTCTTGTACCACTGCGCATCCGGAAAGGTGTCGCTGTCCCCCAGGAAAGCGACGCCGGCGTTGTTGACCAGGATGTCAATTTTTCCGCAGCGCTTGTGTACCTGTTCCATGAGCTGTTTGACGTCCTCCGCCTTGCTAATGTCAGTCTGGCAGTAGAAGGTGTGTTCCGAGTCCAGCTCCTCCCTGATGCGGGACTGGATATCCGCCACCGCGACCGTCGCTCCGGCCCTGGTCATGGCCTGAACGGTGGCAAACCCGATCCCGCTGTTTCCGCCAGTAACAATGGCCACCTTACCATCCAACACGTTCATCATCCATCCTCCTTCCCCTGACTCAGAAAGGGACGCCCTCGGCGCTGACATTGAAGCTGCTCAGAGTTTCGCCGCCGTCCAGGACCACGTGGGCGCCGTTGATGTAGTCCGCCTCGTCGGAGACGAGGAAAAGGGCCAGATTGGCGAAATCCTCCGCCTCTCCCCATCTGCCAAAGGGGATTTTGCCGGTCTGGGCAGCGCGGTAGGTCTCGTCATCCGCGCCGGGCCGGGTCAGGGCGGTGCGCATTCCCGTGGCGCAGATGGCGTTTGTGGCGATGCCGCGGGCACCGTATTCCAGACCCATGGACTGCACGATGTTCAGGATTGCGGCCTTCGACATGCTGTAAGCCGCCTGATAGGGATATGCCCGGATGGCTGAGCTGGAGCTGGTGATCAGGATCCGGCCCTTGGAGCCCTGCCGCAGGAACTGGGCCGCCGCCGCCTGGCTGCTGAGCCACGTGCCCCGGATATTTACATTGAGGCAGGCGTCCAGATCCTCGTCGGGGATCTGGTGGAAGGGGTGGCCCGCCCGGTACAGGCCGGCGTTGCAGCACACGATGTCCAGCGGCCCGAACTGGGCCACACCGGTGCGGATGGCGTTCTGTATCTGGGCGCGGTCGGTGATGTCGCAGGAGACAAAGACGGCCTTGCCGCCCTGCTTCACGATCAGCTCGTCGGTGGCGGTCTTGTCGTCCTCAAAGCCCACGGGGCTGGTGTCACGGGTGCGGTCGGCGCAGATCACGCTGGCCCCCTCCCGGGCGAAGCGCAGGGCCATGGCGCGGCCCACGCCGGAGCTGGACCCGGTGATGAGCGCAACCTTATGTTCCAGTCTGTTCATCATTTTCCCTCACTTTCAATCGGCTTATTGAATATGCGCAGACCCATCAGTGCCATTCCGGCAAAGGCGGAACCTAGGGCCAGCAGGGCCAGGAGCCCGACCAAGGGCTCCTGCTTGGGATAAATCCCTGAGACCAGAAAATAGATCATGGTAAAGTTGTTGAAGGCAGTGCTGCTGAGATCGCCCAGCACGACGATCAAAAACATACTGAGGAAAACGAGTATAGCGGTTGCGGGGAGCGCGCCCAGCGCGGGCGCCAGGAAAGCGACCAGACAGCTGACGCCGTAGGACCACAGGATACCGACGATACCGCCCGCGTAAACACGCCGCAGCTCCATCGGATTCTCATATCCGGCGATCATGTACAAAAGCACTACAAAATATCCGGGCCAGGTGTCCTTTACGGACAGCAAGGCGGTAATGAGCACCAGTACCGTGATGGAGCAGGCGACAATGAGGCCGGCAATTACCGTGGGACGCTTGATCATGGGATGCTTATCCTCCCTTCTGAAACCGTAGACAAATTCTCCTTCCGGCGACGGTCACGCCGTATGAATATGATTTTGATGATCAGGGTGTTTTGCATGGGGGCCGGCTGCACGGGGTGGGGGAGCGCCCTTACTACAGAGGCAGACCCACCCGCCGGCGGTAGT
>CAMGCA010000328.1 GCA_946011705.1 uncultured Clostridia bacterium
TCGGGTCAAAATCTCCCGCCGAATCTCCTTGCCCCATTATGCGGTGTTGCCTTAAGACAATTCATACTTTATTGATTTCCAAACTGCTGCCCGATTCATTCCACAACATCCTGAACATCACGGAAATGGCAGCAAAAGCTCCGGTGCTATATGTTCGCACGTTCAATCCGATCCAGTATCTTACTGGCAGGATTTATGAACCCCTGTAATTGAAAACTCCACCCACTCAGCAATGTTGGTGCAGTGATCACCGATCCTTTCAAGATACTTGGCAATCATCAGAAAATCCAGCGCGAACTCCCCTTCATCGGGATTTTTTGCAACAAGCCTGATAATCGCAGACTTCATGGCGCAAAAATAGTCATCCACAATGTCGTCATCAGCCATCACCTTCCTGGCAAGTTCCAGATCCTGCTTCACATAGGCATCCACTGCTTCTGTAACCATGTTCTTGGCCGCTTCTGCCATTTTATTAAGAATGATGGCATCTCCACCCGCATCTTTTGACATCTTCGGAACCAGATCCACAAAATGAATCATGACCACCCTGCACGAGAAGGGTGGTCTTCTGTTTTTCTTCCTCCGGCCGACCTGCACGAAAAAATAGAGTCAAGCGGTTCTTCCGTTTACATAATACCATAAAAAGTTTACATAACTACAGAAATAACGATAAAAATTGACTTTTCGTGACGAATATGTTATGATATCTCAAAAATCAAGCATTCTCGCTCCTATCAGAAAATTCGACCCATTATTTACCACCTTCGTATTATGATAGTAGCGCGGAAGAAAATCGCCGATATTTGTCCCAGCGGCGAAAAGAAAAGGAGATGATTTCATGGATCCAATTCTGAATGAGGAATCCAGCACACAGGTCCCGACCGAACCCGGCGCAGAGCCAAAGACCGAGCCCAGACGGCGAAAACAGTCCAAAAAGCGCACAATTCCCATCCCTTCCTTCCTGACCCACATTGGGCAGGATGTGCGATGGTATTACGATGTCCGGCTGTGGTCGCCGCTGATTCTGCTGCTGCTTATTCTGGCTCTGCTTCCCGGAAAGCAGGCCGGGAAATCCACTGAGGAAACGCTGCCGGTGGTCGCCGCGGTGGAAGTTCCGCAGGTGGAGGACACCGCCCCCACAGAGGAAGTGGTGATTCCGGAGGCGGCGGCTCTGGCCCGTCTGGCGGACAGCGTGGGCGCAGGACGATCCGACAATGTGAAGACCATCATTATGTGGGTGGCCGTCAACCGCTCCGAGGACCGGGCCAACGGCTACGGTCAAAGCCTGCTGACCGAAATTGACCGTCCGAACCAGTGGCAGGGCTACGATGGAACCACCATCTACACTGATGAAACCTATGCCATAGCCAAGCAGGTGCTGGAAACCCAGGCAAAGGGCGGCCTGCGCCCTCTGGATACGGATATGCTCTGGTTTATCCTCAATGACGACGGCTCCATCACCGTGCGCAATCAGTTCACCGCCACTGCCAATCAGAAATGGCAGGAAAAGACCGTCAAATAGTCCGTGGGCCGTCTCTCCCGCAGCGGATTGCGGCACAAACGCGGCCCTATGAAACGGCACTGAACCGTTTCGGAAACAAATTAAAAGAGGCATCCGGGCGGATGCCTCTTTTTCAAACTTCCACGCGATACCGCGCGTTACAACAGCTGGCCCTCGTACAGCTTTTTCAGCATTTTCACGGCGGAGTTGCCGCCGTCGTCGTGGACATACACGTCGTACTGCCCGGGGATGCTGCCAAAGGTGATGACCTTTTCCGCCCCGATGCGCTTTTGTGGTGCAGCTTGATGGGCGCCAGCGTCAGGTTGTGGAGCATCGTCATGTGGGGGTACAGGTTAAACTGCTGGGACACCATGGAGGTGGTGCGGCGGACAAGCTTTGTCTTATTTTTCGCTGTCAGCTCCTCCCCGTCGATGTACACATGGCCGCTGGTGGGGGTCTCCAGAAAGTTCATGCACCGGACGGTGGTGGACTTGCCGGAGCCGGAGGGGCCGATGATCACCAGCTTCTCGCCCTCCTTGACTTCCAGATTCACGTCCTTCAGAACGTGCAAGTCACCGAAATATTTCTCAACGTGTTCCAGTCTGATCATCATTTTCATCCCCCAAAAGCAGAATCATAGAAAAAAGGCGCTCTTCACCCCGATAGCCGGGTGAAAAACGCCTTTGCTTTTCATCACTTTAGTGTATTAAATTTATACAAAAGACTACACACCGTTTTGTTCATTTTGTCAAGCACTTTGTTTCAAAATTTTTAACGCCCTTCTCTCAGCGTGTCGAAACAACGGATGTCATTCCGATGGAGCGAAGCGACCGTGGGAATCCGTTCCCTAAAATGTTCCGTTTTTTGCCAAGCAATCAATAAAATGCAGCATTGGGAGAACGGATTGCCACGCCAGCGTGCGCGCTGGCTCGCAATGACATAACAGCTTGCCGGAATAATTTCTCCCCTTCCTCTTGTAAATCACGCCCATCTGTGGTAAACTGAATTGATTTGAAAGAAAACTGACCGATTTGGAGGCTTTATGTATTATTCCGCTCCCATTTAGCAGGCCCTCCAGGTTTCAAATACTGATATTTTATGGAGGGAACACAAATGTCTACACTACAGGAAGAAATCAGCCGGCGGCGAACCTTCGCCATCATCTCCCACCCCGACGCCGGTAAAACCACCTTAACCGAAAAATTTCTGCTCTACGGCGGTGCCATCGCCCAGGCCGGTGTCGTCAAGGGCAAGAAGAATTCCCGCGCCGCCACCTCCGACTGGATGGAGATCGAAAAGCAGCGCGGTATTTCCGTCACCTCCTCGGTTATGCAGTTCCAGTACGAGGGCTTCTGCATCAACATTCTGGACACCCCCGGCCACCAGGACTTCTCCGAGGACA
>CAMGCA010000329.1 GCA_946011705.1 uncultured Clostridia bacterium
TCCACGCAGTATATCCATATGCCCGGACAGAACGTTTATGCCATCCGCGTCCGGAACCACAGGACAGACTGCCGTTTCCAGCACCGCTTTTACAACCGCCAACGTACCCTCAGAGATTCCCAATCCACAGCCGATTAATATCGCATCCATGGCGGGGAGACGATTCAGAATCTGCGGAATTGCCTCCGCGCTCAGCTTTCCGTCTACATCCGGCAGCGGAAACACCACCGGCTCATTCAGCTTTACCGCCTCGATGGCGTAAATGCTCTCCGGGACACCCAGATAGACCAGTCCCGCCCCTGCGCGCAGCGCTCCCATGGCGGCTAAGTACGCCGCCCCGGTAAAGCCCCGGCTGCCGCAAAGCAGCAACACCTTGCCAAAGCTTCCCTTATGCCCAAAGGGGTCTCTCTCAGGCAGGATGCTCAGAACGCTTTGCCTGTTCAGTTCCTGTATTTTCATGGAATCACCCTCAATTCTGATGCAATAACCATACCACGCCTGGCCTTCTTCGTCAAGAAGCGGAAAAACCATAAAAAGCACTTGCATTTTTGATTCCATTGTGCTAGGATAACCCTTGATATGAAAAAGCGAAGATCGGGCCGCCGGATATCGGAGGTGTCCTACACAGCGAGAGCGGGATGGTGTGAGCCGCTTGGACATGGTATCGCGGGAAGCTCTAAACAAATCGCCTGCGGCTGGACAGCGGATCTTTTACCTCATCCGCGCAGTTCTTAAATCGGGGAATATATCAAGTATTCCTCCAATTTCAGAACTTTCGGCTGAGATAAAATCTCTCGCCGCCAGCGCTTGCCGATTTATTCAGAGTTTCCCTGGGCTTTCTCCCGGGAGCTGCCCCTTGAAACATCAGTAGAGCGGGCCGCGTGACTGCGTTATGGGTCTTGGATGTGTCTGCATCCGAAAAGCGCGCCGTTACGGCGAATTGCGGGTGGTACCGCGGAAGCTTGCCTTTCGTCCCGATTGTGGGAGGAAAGGTTTCTTTTTTTGTATATTGCCTTTTCAGGAGGAATAAAAATGAAACAACAGTTAGAGCAAATTCGTATCAGCGCCCTGGAAGCGCTGGAAGCCGCCGCGACCCCTGCCGCCCTGGAGGAGCTGCGGGTGAAGCTGCTGGGCAAGAAGGGTGAACTGACTGCCGTTCTGAAGCAGATGGGCAAGCTGTCTGCCGAGGAGCGTCCCGTCATGGGCCAGCTGGCAAACACCGTCCGTGCCCAGATCGAGGAAAAGCTGGAAAGCCGCAAGGCGGAAATCCACGCCGCCGCCCTGGAAGCCAAGCTGGCTGCCGAAGCTATTGATGTGACCATTCCCGGCGAGCCCGTTGCCATCGGCCATCAGCACCCCATGAATCAGGTTCTGCAGCAAATCAAGGACATCTTCGTGGGCCTGGGCTACCAGGTGGTAGACGGCCCCGAGGTGGAACTGGCCAGCTACAACTTCACCCGGCTGAATATTGAGGAAGGCCACCCCTCCCGGGACCGCAGCGACACCTTCTACTTCACCGATGACGACTCCGTGCTGCTGCGCACCCAGACCAGCCCCATGCAGATTCGCTTCATGGAGAATCATAAGCCCCCCTTCTGTATGCTGGCTCCTGGCCGTGTGTTCCGTAAGGACGAGGCTGACGCTACCCACTCCCCCATGTTCCATCAGATCGAGGGTCTGGTGGTGGACGAGCACATCACCATGGGCGACCTGAAGGGTGCTCTCATCACCATGATGCGCAAAATCTACGGTGAGGAATCCGTCATGCGGTTCCGTCCCCACCACTTCCCCTTCACCGAGCCTAGCTGCGAAATGGATATGCAGTGCCACAAATGCCACGGCACCGGCGAAATCGATGGTCAGGTGTGCTCTACCTGCCACGGCGAGGGCTGGATTGAGCTGCTGGGCGCCGGTATGGTGCACCCCAAGGTTCTGGAAAACTGCGGCATTGACCCGGAGAAGTATTCCGGCTTCGCCTTCGGCATGGGTCTGGAGCGCATGGCCATGGGCCGCATGAAGATCAATGACCTGCGTCTGATCTTCGACAACGACATTCGGTTCCTGAACCAGTTCTAAGGAGGTAATATCAATGAAACTCAACAGAAAATGGCTCAATGAGGAATTCGTTGACCTGTCCAATGTTTCCGATAAGGAATTCGTGGAGACGCTGACCGTCTTCGGTCAGAAGGTGGAGACCTATGAGCGGATGGACGCCGAGATCAAAAACGTGGTCGTCGGCAAGGTGCTGTCCATGGTTCGCCACCCCAACTCTGACCATATGTTCATCTGCCAGGTGGATGTGGGACAGAGTGAGCCTGTGCAGATCGTCACCGGCGCGCAGAATGTCCACGAGGGCGATCTGGTGCCCGCCGCGCTGCACAACTCCTGGCTTCCCGGCGGTGTGCACATCACCAAGGGCAAACTCCGGGGTGAGGTTTCCAACGGTATGCTCTGCTCCTTTGCCGAGCTGGGCCTGACCCAGAACGATCTGCCCGGCGCTTACGCTGACGGCATCTGGATTCTGAACGATGAGGACTGCAAGGTTGGCGAGGACATCAATCTGGTCATCGGCAACGATGATACTATTGTGGATTTCGAGATTACCAACAACCGCCCCGACTGCTACTCCATCATTGGCCTTGCCCGGGAAGCTGCCGCCGCCTTCGGCAAGACTATGAAGCACCACGAGCCTGTTGTTCACGGCAGTAACGCCGGCTCCATTTTCGAGCATCTGGACGTGGAGGTTCCTGCCGCCAATCTGTGCAACCGCTACTCCTCCCGGATGGTTGCCAACGTGAAAATCGGCCCCTCCCCCAAGTGGCTGCGGCAGCGGCTTCGGGCCAACGGCGGCCGGCCCCTCAATAATATCGGTGACATCACCTACGATGTCATGCTGTAATA
>CAMGCA010000330.1 GCA_946011705.1 uncultured Clostridia bacterium
CTCTTCAGGATGCACGGAAATTCTTCCTCGGGGGCGTGGACGAGGGATCCGTATCCTACAGTGCACAGTTGGCTGATTTCAAGCGTAAGGAGCATCCGGAATACCGTATGCCCATCTTCCAGAACGCCGGCATGGTGGACCGGGATATTGGTTTCTGGCCTGTTGATGGTAACCTGGAGGATGTGCGGGGCAAAACCATCCGTTTCTGGAAGGAATACAACCACATTTCCACGGAAAAGGAACTGGATGGCACCACGCTCACCGGGCTGGCGGCAGATGAAACCACCTATCTGGACGAAAATCAGCGTTATGTTCCTTGACGATGCCGATCTTCAGCTCTTTCTCAGGCACGCCCACGATGGCGTTGGGGGTGACCTCCGCGCCGGTGCCGGCGGTGGTGGGGATCAGTACGATGGGTACGCACCTGCGTCCCTGTCCGGGCATGCCCAGCAGCTCCTTGACGCCGTATGCGTCGGTAACCAGCACACTTGCCAGCTTGACGGCGTCCATGACGCTGCCAAGCTGGCCACGATCAGATCGGCGCCGCTTTCCTTGAACTGGTCAACGATCTTCTGAACCGCCATGTAGGAAGGCTCCGGGGGCAGTTCATCCAGCACGTAGTATTCGACTCCGGTGGTCTTGACCACGTCCTCCGCCAGGGTGAACAGGCCCAGATTACGAAGGCCCTTGTCGGTGAACATACGTAACTTTTTCGCCTTGGAGATAATACGAAATACAGTATCATAGGCTTCGGTGGCAGAAAGATGACGGGTTTTCATACTTTGATCGCATAGAATAGAGCAGACTGCTATTCCCCCATTCTCACGAAACCGCTGTTCCGTTGGCACCAAGCCTGCTTTGCGAAGATCGTTCAACACGCTTCTGGTAGTAGATTCAGAGAGCTTAAGATCTTTGGATACAGCTGGAATAGACAGCCAGCAGATCAGCATGGTGATTCCATTCATTTCGCTCCCTCCTTCCGCAAAAATAACAAATCCTCGTTCCAGTCCTTTCGGATGGGAACGAGGATTATATTGCATTCATTCTTGTCTGTCAAGGCCTTGGTAATCCGCCGTGCCGCCTTCTGTCCAGGTTAGTCGTTGTCGAGACAGCTGCCCACTATTGTGTTGTAGGGATGACCTTTCATGCCTACATATGAAACACAGTTTCCAACGGAATACAACGAAGCGTGAAAAGACAGCCAAAACAAATTCTTCCGGTAATCATTCGGTACATAGAATCGCGGAACCCCAGCTCTGGAGGAGCAGGGCTTCGCCAGCTATGCAGTTCTTCTGGGACAGCAGCTCAGTACCGTCTCTTTCTATGAGGAAAGGCTGGCATTCGGAGCTGTAATTCAGCAGATATGTAATTTTTTTCCCTTCATCATTTTTTCCTTGTTTCACGATCAGCGGCCAGCGATAGGCTGTAAGCCCAATCCCCATCTGGGGCAGCAGCCGTTCTAGAAGGCTGTCCAAAGCCGCATTGTCCAGCATGGTGCCGATATAGGCGGCTCTCCCCTTTCCAAAGGTATGGCAAGTTGCGGCGGCATAAGGGGCATAAGCTGCATGGTCATATCCCAGCAGCACCTGCGTGTCGTCGTCCGGGCGCAGCAGTTCCATCCATTCCCTCGCTTCAGGAACCTCTGCCGGAATGGTAAAATTGTCATAGGTCATGCCGAACACATCTGTCAGTCCTCCGGGCTGACGGGTGGTTCGGATTTTTGTGTTTTCATCGCAGAAGAAGCTACGGAAGGAAGACAGCAGATGTCCACCGCCGCGCACATAGTCCCGCAGGGCTTCCACCAGAGAATCCTCTGCGCAGTACAGCCCCGGCGTTACCACCAGCTTGTATGCAGAAAAATCCCGGGTGCTGTCGTCGAGGATATCCACGGAGATATTCAGCCGGAAAAAGCTGTCGTAGAGCCAGCGCAGGATATCGCCGTAATTCGGCCCGGCAAAAGCATAGCTGTGCTTCAAGCCGGTGAGGCTGCGGTTGGAAACAAGGAAGGCCACGTCGCTGCTTCGTTTTAGATTTACAATATGGCTGCCGATGCGCGCAAAGTCCGCACCGATGGTTTTTGCCTCCTGATAGACCGCGCCGGGGGTGAAGTCGTGGCTGAGCACCCCCTTCCAGTGGCATTCGATGGCGTTGTGGATGGAGTGCCAGTGCCAGTATTCCACCATATTTGCGCCGTTTGCCAAGTGGGCAAAGGCTTGCAGCCGCAGCTGTCCCGGCCAGGGCAATCTGCCCACAGGCCCCTGAGCCTGGGTTTCCAGAACGAAGAAATTCTCCCCATGCTTCAGTCCCCTCGCCAGATCGCCGCCGAAGCTGATCTCCGCCCCCGTCAGGAAAGATGCCGTGGGGTGGTAAATGTCACAGCCTGCCACCGTAACCGCTTCCGCCGCCTTGAACTGATCCGCGTCCGGCTGCAAAGCATGGGATTAGTCCCGCCATTCATAGTCAAAATTGTGGGTCACGAACTGCTCCGGGCGGCGGTATTCGTCCACGATGGATCGCTGCCAGAGGAGAAATTCCGTTACCAGATTTCGCTGGAAGGCTTCAAATTCCGCAGCCAGAGAATTGTTGATGGTGCCCCGGACATCCGGCAAGTCATCCCAGCTTCCCAGAGAATTGCTCCAATAGGCCAGGCCGAAGGCTTGATTTAAGGCTTCTACGGTTTGGAATTTGTCCATCAGCCACTGCTTGAACAGCGCCTGCGTACGCTCACCGCAGGTGTCGTAGGGCTTAGTCTCGTTGTCCAGTTGGAATCCAATGACATGATTGTATTGCTGCACTTCCTCCATCAGGCGGCGGATGATCCGTTCGCAGTGGAAGCGGTAGCCAGGATGGGTGATGTCCATATTCTGCCT
>CAMGCA010000331.1 GCA_946011705.1 uncultured Clostridia bacterium
AGCTGAAGCGGCAGGGATTTGACCTGCCACTGGACGCGTTGGAACCCGAAGAATGCGCGCAGGCACTTTACAGCTTGGTAAAGGCTTGACCCGCTGGGAGGAATCTTGATTGAAACCAATTCTGGAAGTAAAGAATCTAAACTACATCTACAGCGCGGGCACGCCCTTTGAGCACAAAGCGCTGGATAATATCTCTTTTTCGGTGGTGCCGGGGGAGTTTATCGGCATCATCGGACATACCGGCTCCGGAAAATCCACCCTGATGCAGCAGCTCAACGGCTTACTCAAGCCCACCTCCGGGCAGGTGCTGCTGGACGGGGAGGACATCTGGTCGGATAAGAAGCTGACCCGGCAGGCCCGGTTTCGGGTGGGACTGGTGTTTCAGTATCCGGAGTACCAGCTTTTTGAGGAGACGGTGTACCGGGATATCGCCTTCGGCCCCAAAAACATGGGCCTTGACGAAAAGGAGATCGACCGCCGGGTGCGGGAAGCCGCGGGCTTTGTGGGCCTGACGGCGGAGCAGCTGGAGGTCTCTCCCTTTGACCTGTCCGGCGGACAGAAGCGCCGGGTGGCCATTGCCGGTGTCATCGCCATGGAGCCGGAAGTGCTGATTCTGGACGAACCCACCGCCGGTCTTGACCCCGTGGGCCGGGCGGAGATTCTGGGCAATATTGAAGCCTACCGCAGGGCCAGAAACGCCACCATCATGATGGTGTCCCACTCCATGGAAGACGTGGCCCGGCTGACGGATCGTCTTCTTGTTATGAATGGCTCGAAGCTTGCCATGGACGGCACGCCAGCCGAGGTGTTTACCCACGCCGAGGAATTGGTAAGCATGGGCCTGAACATCCCCCAGGTCACACAGGTATTCCTGCATTTGAAAAAAATGGGACTGAATGTTGCCAATGTCTACACCATTGAGCAGGCAGTTTCCGAAATCAAACGACTGCGGGGAGGAATGGCCAATGCTTAAGGATATTACTCTGGGCCAGTATTTCCCGGGACAGTCGATCATTCACCGACTGGATCCCAGAACCAAGCTGATTATGCTGGTGGTCTACATTGTGGCTCTGTTTCTGGCGGAGAGCTGGGTGTCTTATGGTCTCATGTTCCTGTTCCTTGTAACGGTGATTTGGCTTTCCACCATTCCGCTCAAATCCATTCTGCGGGGCATGAAGCCGCTGGTGATGATTCTGATTTTCACCGGCGTTCTGAATCTGTTCTTTACCCAGGAGGGGGAAGTGATCTTCCATTTCTGGATTCTCACCATGACCACCGGCGGCCTTTCCCGGGCGGTGATGATGATGTCCCGGATTCTGATGCTGATTACCGGCACCTTCCTTCTGACCTACACCACCTCGCCCATCGCCCTGACGGACGGCCTGGAATCTCTCATGAAGCCCCTGAAAAAGGTTGGCGTCCCGGTGCATGAGCTGTCCATGATGATGTGCATTGCTCTGCGGTTTATCCCCACGCTGATCGAGGAGACCGACAAGATCATGTGCGCCCAGAAGGCCAGAGGCGCGGACTTTGAGACCGGCTCTCTGATGGACCGGGCCAAGGCCCTGATTCCCATTCTGGTGCCTCTGTTCATTAGCGCCTTCCGGCGGGCCGACGAGCTGGCCACCGCCATGGAGTGTCGCTGCTATCAGGGCGGCGAGGGCCGTACCAAGATGAAGCTGCTGCGCTATCATCTGGAGGACTTCCTGTCCTACGGCGCCGGAGCTGTGCTGCTGGTGATGGTAATCGTTCTGAAATCTGTGGGCCTGTGAGGAACGCTATGCGCAATATCGCACTGATTTTAACCTATTTGGGAACCGATTATCACGGCTGGCAGGTGCAGAAGAATCTGCCCACCGTGGCCGAAACCCTGGAAAAAGCCGCTGCCATGATTGTGGGGCATCCGGTGCACATGACCGGCTGCGGCCGGACTGACGCGGGGGTTCACGCCCGGTGCTATGTGGCGAATTTCCGGACAACCTCCACCATTCCCGTGGAGCGGCTGCCCTATGCCCTGAATACCCATCTGCCCTGCGACATCGTGGTGACGAAGGCCTTTGAGGTGCATGAGAATTTCAACGCCATCGGCTCCTGTGTTCGCAAGGAATATACCTATCAAATCTACAATTCCCGTCTCAAGGACCCGTTTTATGTCAACCGGGCATGGTTTTATCCCCGGCATCTGGACGAAACCGTCATGCAGGCGGCAGCCAGTCAGTTCGTGGGCACCCACGACTTCGCGGCGGTGAGAAGTGTGGGTACGGATGTCAAGTCCACCGTTCGCACGGTATACTATTACAATGTGGAGCGGCAGGGGAATGTGATCACCCTGAAGGTCTGCGCCAACGGCTTCCTGTACAATATGGCCCGGGCCATGGCCGGCACTGTGGTCTACGCGGCGGAGGGAAAAATCCGTCCCGAGGAAATCGGGGCCATTCTGGACTCCGGCAACCGCACCGCCGCCGGCCCCACCCTACCTCCGCGAGGCCAGTACATGACCCACCTGTGGTACGATGACGGCATCGAACAATTCGAGGTGGGCAGCGATTGGACGAAATAGGTTCGTTCATAATTTGTTTTTCCTTTTTTGGCGGTTCTATGCTATACTTCACCGAAAGGAAAAGGAGTGAGTGACTATGCAGCCGAAAATGTGCAGCAAATGTAAGAAAAATATCGCCGTTGTGTTTATCACCAAGGTAGAAAACGGCGTTACCATGAATGAAGGCTACTGCCTGAAATGCGCCCGGAGTCTGGGGATTCCCCAGATCGACCAGGCGGTGAAGCAGATGGGCATTTCCGAGGACGACCTGGATATGCTGGCGGATGAAATGAGCAGTATGTTCGGCCAGCGCGACAAACGCG
>CAMGCA010000332.1 GCA_946011705.1 uncultured Clostridia bacterium
CCATCGACCTCTCTGCCGCCTCCAGAATGGCGGTGATCACCCTGATGATGTCCACTATGCTGCTTAATGGCATGCCCATTTGGGTCGTCATCATTGTCGGCGTGTTGTTCGGCGTGGCGTCTGGCGTGCTGAATGCCGTCTTGGCAGAAGTGCTCCATACTTCCATTTTCGTGGTTACGTTGGCAATCAACTATGTCTGGACCGGTGTGTGCTACCTGACCGTGGGTGCTCAGGTGCTCTATGGCTTGCCGGACGGCTTTAAAAACATCTCTCAGTATCTCATCTTTGGCCAGATCCCCAGCATCATCCTTGTCTTTATCGTCTGCTCTGTGGTAGCTGCTTTTATACTTTCCAAAACCTACTTCGGCCGGCACATCTACGCCATCGGCGGCAACCGCGAGGCAGCCCGCCTGGCTGGTATCAATGTGGTGCGGGTCAACATCCTTACCCACGCCATCGCCGGTGTTTTTGTGGGCGTTGGAGCTATCATCCTGCTCTCCCGCACGATGACGGCGAGTGCGGCTACGGCAAGCGCGACCTATTCCTTTGACTGTATGATCGCCTGCGTTCTGGGCGGTATCCTCCTCAGCGGCGGTACCGGTAAGATGTACCAGGCCATCTTGGGCGTCCTGGTCATCAACGTACTGTTTAACGGCCTGACGATCATTGGCGTCAATGACTACTGGCAGATGGTTCTGAAAGGTGTTGTGCTCTTCCTGGCGATTGGCCTGGATATTCTCCAGAACCGGGTTGGCGTCCAGAAGAAGAAGCCCTCCGGCGACAGCAAGCAGGCACAGCCTGCAAAGGCATAACAGAGTGTCTTCCGATTTGACAAAACTGATCGCTTGGGATACCGACGTCCGCTCTGAGATTCCGGGGAGCGGGCGTCGGTTCCCGGATTATTCTGCAAGTTCTACCTGTTCTTCAGTTGAAAATTTTGGTATAATAGACCTGTCAGGCAAGGCCGCTTTGCAGAGAGAGGGTAGAGCGATGAATAATCAGATTAAAATCTTGATGGCCGGCGTCTCGAAGATGAATCAGGAGGGAATTTATAAGGCCCATAAACACCCCTTCTATCAGCTGAATCACATTCTTGTAGGAGAGTATGAGTTCGAGATTGACGGCAAGTGTTATCACGTCCAGATGGGGGATACCATTCTTGTCCCCAAAAACAGCGTGCACTCTATCACACTGAGCAGCCAGGGTGCCGGGTACTATTTTGAAATCAAATTTTCCACATTTTCGCTGCAGGATCAGCAGCTGTGTGAAGACAGCCGCATACTCTCACGGGACGACACTTTTTCTCCGCCGCTGCTCAAGGAAATCTTTGATGAAGAAGCGGCGGATACGCCGGATGGCGAGGCGGTCAAAACCACCTGCCTGTATGCCATCCTCTATAAACTCTCTGCACCTGTTCGCAGGGGACAGTGCGCCAGCTCCAAGTACATTCGTGTGGACGCTTACTCCGAACCCATCCAGACAACGATCCGCTTTCTGGAGGATCATTATGCGGAGCATTTGTCTCTGGACGATATCGTGGAGAGTACCGGAGTGCGGAAAAGTACCCTCTGCGGCCGTTTTAAGCGGGAGACCGGTACTACCGTGTTTGAGTGCCTGATGATTATTCGGATTCGCAAGGCTGTGGAGCTTATTTCTTTTACCAGCCTGACCATGGCAGAGATCAGCGAGGCCACGGGTTTTGTAAGTCTGACCCATTTCAATCGGGTTTTCACCAAGTATGTGATGATTCCGCCGGGGCAGTATCGGAAGCATCTGGATTCCCAGAATCTGTACTGGAAAGATGCTGTAGGCCGGGCAGGCGCCAGCCCCATCGCACGGGCAGTGTTGGAGCGCCGCAAGATCGATGTGGGTGAGTTGGTGACGGCTCCGTAACCTGTGCCTTCCCTGCAGCGAAGCGGGATGGAGGCAGAAAATTGAAACGTTTGCTTGCACTTGGACTGGCGGCGGCACTGGCTGTGTCCGCCGCCGGCTGTTCCGCGGGTACAGGCGGCCAGGAGGCCGCGGCCTGGCCGCCCCGGAGAGAAAAAGCCGAAGAGGTGAGTGAGATGGAACCGACGGAATATGCCGTCCGGGGTACGGCCTGCGGTACCATCCGCGGGATTGCAGGAGACGGGTATCAGGTGTTTAAAGGAATCCGTTACGCCACGGCGGAACGGTGGGAGCGGGCCCAGATGGTCACGGAATGGGAGGGCGAATATGACGCCACCCAGTTTGGTCCGCGCAGTTGTCAATACCGTGGCTTTTACGGTGTGGAGGACAGCGCAATCAATCAGTTCTATTATGATGAGGCGGTGTCTCAACCGGCGGCGGAGTACAGCGAGGACAGTCTGAACCTCAACATCTGGACAAAAGAGGATGCGGAGCAATATCCTGTCCTGGTTTTCATTCATGGAGGCGCATTTATGACCGGCGGCAGCGGGGAGCCCAGCACCGACGGCGAAGCCTATGTTAAGAACGGAGTTATCCTGGTCTCCATCAATTACCGCCTGGGGCCCTTTGCGACCGCTTTCAGTGATGGCTATGAAGGAAATCTGGCTCTTACCGATCAGGTGGAGGCGTTGAAATGGATCCGTGCCAACATCGCGGATTACGGCGGGGACCCTAATCGCATTACCATCATGGGCGAGAGCGCCGGGGCCATCAGCGTTCAGAACCTCTTGGTTTCTCCGCTGACAGAAGGAATGATAAGTGGTGCCGTCATGATGAGCGGCGGTGGAGATCTGTCTGCGCTTTCATCTCCTACCACGCCGGATCGGGTGAAGCCGATCGGGGATAAGCTGACGGAAAATCTGAAGGTAGAAAGCCTGCCTGCACTGAAAGAAATCCCTGCGGCC
>CAMGCA010000333.1 GCA_946011705.1 uncultured Clostridia bacterium
GCCCAAGTCCCTGAAAACGGGAGAAATTGTGCTCTGGGAGGACTGGCAGGGCGACAGAAAGGGAATGATTTAATGGAAGCCATCCGTGTGAAAAAACTGCGCCCGGGAGCCACTCTCCCGGCCTATGGGAGCCTTGGGGCGGCGGGAGCTGATCTTACAGCCTGTCTGGATACCCCTGTCACCATCGCGCCGGGGCAGACCGCCCTTATCCCCACGGGCATTGCCCTGGAGGTGCCCGCAAACTGCGCGGGGCTCATTTACGCCCGCAGCGGCATGGCCTGCAAGCAGGGGTTGGCCCCGGCAAACAAGGTAGGGGTCATCGACAGTGACTACCGGGGAGAAATCCTGGTGGCCCTGCACAACCACGGGTGCCAGAGCCGTGTCATCAAGCCGGGTCAGCGCATCGCCCAGCTGCTGATAACGCCCGTCCTGACCCCAGCCTACGAAGAGGTGCCGGAACTGTCTGATACCCTCCGTGATGCCGGCGGATTTGGCTCCACCGGCAAATAATTGGTGCTTTCTATAAAATCTGTGTAAAGTTTTTGTAAAAGTTGCGTAAAATTTGGTACTGTACAATTCCGGAGAAATCTCCTATAATAACATCGTGCTCTTTGCGGGCAGTGAAACAGAAGACAAATCAATATAGAGATTTAGGAGTATGATATGGAGATTCTAACAGCCATTATCCAGCTTCTCGGCGGCCTGGCCATGTTCCTCTACGGCATCGAGGTCATGGGTGACGGACTGAAAAACAGCTCCGGCGCCGCGCTGAAGCGGGTATTGGAAAAGGTTACCGGCAATGTTGTTATGGGGGTGCTCACCGGCGCGCTGGTGACTGCGGTGATTCAGAGTTCCACGGCGACCATCGTGCTGACGGTAGCCCTGATCGGCGCGGGAGTGCTGAACCTCAAGCAGGCCGTGTCCATCGTTATGGGTGCCAACATCGGTACCACCGTCACCGCCCAGATCATCCGTCTGGGTTCCATCCAGTCTGACGGCAGCTTCCTGCTGTGGCTCTTTGACACCGATACCCTGGCACCCATCGCGCTGGTGGCGGGCATCGTTCTGCTCATGTTCATCAAGAGCAAGAAGAGTAAGACCATCGGCGATATCTGCATCGGCTTTGGTGTGCTGTTCGTGGGTTTGGAGCTGATGACTGACGGCGTCAAGCCACTGATTGGCACCGATGCTTTCACCGCCTTCGTGAGCTTTCTTTCAAACCCCCTCTTTGGCATCCTCTTTGGCCTGATTCTGACGGTAATCGTGCAAAGCTCCTCCGCTACCGTGGGTATGCTCCAGACCGTGGCCTCCGTGCCCGGCTCCGGCATCACCTTCGCCATGGCCTACCCCGTGATCATGGGCATCAACCTGGGCACCTGCGTCACCACCGCCATGGTCTGCTCTATCGGCTCGTCCAAGGATGCCAAGCGCACCGGCGTGGTGCACATCGCGTTCAATACCATCGGCACGGTGCTGTTTCTGATCGTCATGACCCTGATGCAGAGATTCGCGGTCTTTGGCGAGGGGTTCTGGGTCCGCAGCGTGGACAGCGGCGGTATCGCCAACTTCCAGACAGTGTTCAATCTGGTCACCGCCGTGGTGCTGATTCCCTTCGCCGACTGGATGGTGAAGCTGTCTCTGAAGATCGTCAAGGACGACAAGCCCGAGGTAGAACGGCATCCCGAGCTGCATACCCTGGACGAAAAGCTGTACAATTCTCCTGCCATGGCTCTGGCCGTCACCATGAAGGCCGTGGCCGAGGCTGGCCGTCTGGCCCAGCTGAACTTCCAGCGGGGCTGCAAGGTGCTGGCGAAATACGACCCGGTGCTGGTGGCAGAGATCAACAAGGATGAGGACTGCATTGACCAGTTCACCGACAGCTCCGACCGCTTCCTCATCGGCCTGTCCAAGGTGGTGGAAACGGAGGCGGATGACCGTCAGCTGGATATGCTGATGCAGACCGTGCCCAATTTCGAGCGTATCGGCGACTACGCCACCAATCTGGTAGAGCTGGCGGAGAAGCTCCAGAGCGAGGGCACCGGCTTCTCCGACACCGCCAAGAAGGAGCTGGCCCTGATTACCCGGGCCGTCAACGAGATCCTGGATATCACCGTCAAGGCCTTCGCCAGCGACGACAACGAGGCTTCCAAGTCCATTGAACCCCTGGATGAGACCCTCGCCGACAGGATCATGATGCGCAAAGACCGTCATACCAAACGGCTGAAAAACGGACAGTGCTCCGTGGGCAGCGGTCTGGTGTTTATGGAGGCTCTGACCTATTTCGAGCGTGCCTCCGATCAGTGCTCCTCCATCGCCGTCATGATGCTGGCTCGGAACAACGAGCAGATTTTGCAGAATCACTACGACTACCTGCGGGAAATCCACGAGGGCAACGATGTAGCCTATCTTGCCGAGCGGGAACGCCGCCGGGAGCAGTATATTAAGCCTCTGAAAGAAATTATGTAACGCGAAGGGGCTGTCTCACTAAGAAACCGTTTCGTCAAATCGTACAAATGAAAAGAAATAACTGTCATTCCGAGCCAGTGCGCACACTGGCGTGGGAATCCGTTCTCCTTAAAATTGCCAGTAATCTGAACATTTCAAGGGGGGTACGGATTGCCACACCAGTGACGTCGGTCACTGGTTCGCAATGACAGTTCTTCTATTTGTGCACTTTTGCTTTAGCGAGACAGCTCCTTGTGTGCGGATTTTGAACTGGATTGAAAGAATGAAAATGCGGTAAAGGGGAATATAGTTGACCAATGCGTAGGGCTTATGTCATGACATAAGCCCTACGCATTGACTGCCTAAGGCACAATATTGCTGATTTAGCTGTCATTGCGA
>CAMGCA010000334.1 GCA_946011705.1 uncultured Clostridia bacterium
TTAGCGCTGACCTGCATGCCGCCGTTCGCGCAGGGGACCGTGGGAGAGAAAGAGGGGTTGTATCCCCAGTCGGGGGATCGCCTTGGATGTAAACTGCCCTCCGCCGGAAAGCAGGGCGCACTTTTCCTCCAGCGTCATATGTGTCATACTGTCAGCACCGTGCATAAGTGAGCTCCGATCTGAGGAACGGCCTGCTTTTTGCTGCAACGGCCGCCTCACTGAATGGGCCAGGTCCGGGAAACGGCGTACAGAAAATTTTTGCTGGCCCGGAATAGGGTCTGGGGCATCCCGATTTGAGGCTCAGGTGCCGGCGCGGCCGTCAAAAGCTGCCCGGCGTGAGAGTCAAATGGCGTATAAGCACCCACGGCATCCAGGGACAGGTCGCCGCCGCCATAGGACATGGCAATGGTGTCCATGTAGGGGTAGACATGGGCGTCGGTGATAACCACGCCGCGGAAGCCCCACTCATTGCGCAGCAGGTCGTTGAGCAGCGTGCCGTTGCAGCCGGCCCATTCGGGTCCCACATAGACGAACGAGGACATGATACCAAGGGAGCCGCCTTCCTTGATAGCCATTTCAAAGGGCCGCAGGTAGATCTCGCGCATAGTCTGCTCATCACACCAGGAGAAGAGCTGATCGCGGTCGTTGGACTCTCGCTCGTTCAGAGCAAAGTGCTTGACAAAGCAGATGACGCCCTTGCTGGTGGCACCCTGAACCACATAGGATGCTGTGGTTCCCGCCAGTACACTGTCTTCGGAATAGTACTCGAAATTGCGCCCGTTGAATGCAGTGCGGTGGGTATTCATGGCAGGTGCGTACCAGCCGGCATAGCCGTTGACCTGGGCTTCGCTTCCGGCGCTGGTACCCATCATCAGGGCAATATCCTGGTTCCAGGAAGAGGCAACAACCACCGGACAGGGATAGGTGATGCCGGCGGCATCCACACCCATAATGGCGCCAGAGTAGGTGGAGGCACCCACGCACACGGAGCCATCGGGTGTATTGGTCTGAGGCACGCCCAGACGATCCAGCTTTTCAATGTGCCAGGCTCCGTTGCCGGAGAGCAGTGCCATTTCCTCCAGAGTGAGCTGGGAGATAAAGGTTTCCCACTTGGGGTCGTCGTAGGGCACATCTTTCATATCGGAAAGCATGATGGGCTCTGAGAGCGTCTGGCCCACGGCGGGAAGATCGGCTTCAGTCAGCCCCAGCTCCGCGTCGGTGGGGGGCGTGTACCCCTTCAGAGCGGCCTGCACCTCGGGGGAGGGATCGTAGTCTTCCGCCTTGGGTCCGGTAAAGGCCCGACTGTCGGGGTCCCATGCTCTGGTCAGCACATCATCCGGGGCTGCGGCGGCAGCAAACAGATTTGTGGCTGCCACGGCGTCATGGGACCGCTTCCCGTCATGGGCGTCGTTATAGATTACGTCCTGATCCAGGGTCCAGATCTGGGAGTCCAGCTTGGTGTGAGCGTTCTCCATCAGCATGATCTCATAGTCGCCCTTTTCCAGGACCCAGGCCTCATTGACCTTATAGTCGTAGCTGGCCATGTCCTCTACCGGGATCTCCAGAGAGTAATATTCGGTGCTGCCGGGTTGGATCAGATTGGTTTTTTTGTAGGTCACCAGATTCACCGCTGATTTCTCGATGGCTCCGGTATAGGGGGGATTGTAGTAGAGTTGAATGGAATCCTTGCCGGCTACGTCGCCCCGGTTGGTGACCTCCACCCGGACGGTGATGACTCCGTCGCTTTCATCCATGGCAATGATCTTTTTTTCGAACGTAGTATAGCTCAGCCCGTGGCCGAAGGGGAACATGACCAGACTGTCATAGTCAAAAGTATCATCGGTGGCGGCGCGGGTCTCAAAATACTTGTAACCCACATAAATGCCCTCGCTGTACTGGGTAAAGAACCCGCTGTTCTCGGGGGCGCCGTTATACTGATAGCTCAGGGGATTCCAGGTCCCGTCGCTGTTCAGCTCCAGATAGTTGTTGGCTGCGGGGGCGGCCATGTTGTCGGTCAGCCAGGTGTCCGCCAGACGGCCGGAGGGGTTGACTGTGCCGTTGAGGATGCCGGCCAGGGCATGGATGCCGGATTCGCCGGGGTAACCGATCCACACCACACTCTTGATCTGGGGATACGACCGCAGGAAATCCAGCTCCATGGCATTGGCCGAGTTGATTACCAGAATGACCTTGTCGAAGGTGCCGCACACAGCGTCCACCATGGAGGCCTCATCCTGGGAGAGCTGGAGCAGTTCAGGGGTAAAGTCATATTTTTCGCTGCCGCCCCGGCCCACTACGATCATTGCCACGTCAGCATAATCATGGGCGTGCTCCACGATACTGCGCCCATCATCATAAATGCTGGTATCCAGCAGCATGGAGCCAGGCACATCGGGGACAGTAATGTTGCTGGGCTCCTCAATAAACTCAGAGGCAGACTTGTTGCCCGGAGCGCTGGTGGGAGCAATGGAGGCCTTTCCGGTTTTGTAGTAGTTGTAGTAAAGGTTGAGCAGATCTTCATTGAGCTGGAAGCCGCCCTGGGTCATAGCATCTTCCAACCGGACGCACTTGTCTACCACCGATGCAGCGGAGCCGCCGGCGTTGTACACCAACTGTACCGCACGCATGCCGAAGACGTTGACCTTTATGGGCTCTTCATCTGCGGCGGACAGGGGGAGCAGCCCGTCCTCATTCTGCATCAAGACGAAACCTTCCTCAGCGATCACCCGGGCCGTATCGCTGGCCGAAATGTAGGACATCTGCTGTTCCGGGGTGTCCGGCTTGAACCTAGCCAAGAACCAGTAGCCCCCCCGCGTGATGGCGAAGGCGTTGATGAGTCCCG
>CAMGCA010000335.1 GCA_946011705.1 uncultured Clostridia bacterium
ACCCTAAACAAGGCGGGCGCGCCCGGGCGACTGCAACCCCCGGCGCGGGCGGAAACCTACCGTGCCCGCCTGTTCGCGGCGGCGTTTCAGGTCTGCGGAACCGCCGCCGACGCCGAGGACGCGGCACAGGAAGCTCTGCTGCGCTACCACATCAGCGAAAAACAATTTGAAAGTGAGCAGCACATCCGGGCATGGCTTTTGCGGGTGGCTATCAACTGCGCGAAGAATGTCATCCGCTCCTTCTTCCGGCGCAATACGGTGCCGCTGGAGGACTACATGGATTCTCTGGAATTTGATTCGGGGGAATCCCGGGAGATTTTTCGGGAGGTCATGAATCTGCCGGAAACGTACCGCATTGTGATCCATCTATATTACTATGAGGATTACAGCGTTGCGGAAATCGGGAGGATTCTGGGACTGACGGAAAGCAATGTGAAGGTGCGCCTGAGCCGGGGACGGCAGCTGCTCAAAAAGGCATTACAGGAGGTATGGGACGATGAATAACCGTGAGAAGTATAAAAAGGCGTTTTCTGTGCTCAAGGCCTCCACGCAAACCGATTGGGAGCAAATAATGGATCAGAATAATCAGAAAAAACCAAGAAAAAACGCCGTAATGCTGCTGCTTCTGGCAGCGGTGATCAGCTTAATGACCGTAACCGTATCCGCGGACAGTGTCCGCCAGCTGTTCGGCTGGGGTGGAAATATGAGGATTGACCAGTACGAAGACGGCGCAGAGGTTCGCGTTTATACCGAAAATCTGACGGAGCCGGTAGAGATTCGTGATGGTCGGATGTACTTCATCGCCAATGGGGAGAACATCGATATCACCGATCAGGTTTCGCAGACTAAGGCATTCACATATCAATATGTGGACAATCAGGGCATTACACACGACTGGGTGGTGGGCTTAAACAGTGAGAACATCGAAAACTACGGTTACGCGGAGTATCTGAAAACCGACACCTGGCAGGGTGGCTACTCCGCCCGGGTGAACATCAATTCCGACGGTACCACCGATGCCCGGTGGCTGGAAAGCTGGAAAACCGAAAACGACTGTCCGTGGTAAAACAGGGAAAAATACGCAATCCCGGGTGAGGAATCACCCGGGATTTTCCCTGTTATACTGATATTCAATAGAAAACTTTCATTCGCAAGAATTGAAGTTTTATATGAAGATCACCATGAGGCGGGCATCTATGTTTTTTCATTCAAAAATCATAGATGCGCCAATGCCATCTGGCGGTGTCTTCTTGATAAAATTGAATAATTTTATCAAGAAAGAGTATTAGAAGAATTGCGTGATTCCATTGAGAAACAGTACGGGACACGGCAGCCGTCCGAAGGGTTTTGCCTTTACGATCGAGTCCAGAATCGAAAGGGCTGCAGCCGTGCCGGGGGATTCGTTAGCAGCCCCTGTTCCACTTCTTATTGTTCCCAATCAAACCCTTGGAAAACGGGAGCCCCTGTGTAGCGGCTGGCCTGACGCTCCCCCCGGAGGACCTCCAGCACCGCGTTCGCCATGGCTTCCTGCTCGCACTCGCCAGGATAGACGCTGATGGGGGCAATCCAGCCGCAGCGCTGCTCAACGCCTGCCCGGATATCATCGTAGCGCATGAGCCCGCCGGTGAGCAGAATGCCGTCCACCCTGCCTTCCAGTACCGCTGCCATACCTCCGATGGATTTGCAAAGCTGGTAGATCATGGCATTCCAGACGGTAGAAGCTTTTTTGTCGCCCGTGTCCACAAGCGCATGGATTTTTGCCGCGTCAGAGGTGCCGAAGTGGCTGACAAAGCCGCCGGAACGGGACAGCATGGCCCGCATTTCCCCTGTGGTGTGGCCCTGATCCAGATATTGCAGAACTTCCATCACCGGGATGGAGCCAAGCCGGGTGGGGGTGAAGGGACCATCGCCGCCGGCACCCTCGGTGCTGTCGATCATACGGCCCCGGGCGTGAGCTGTGGCTGTGATGCCGCCGTCCACATGGCAGACGATGAGGTTCAGGTCTTCATACCGCTTTCCAAGGGATTTGGCGTGGATGGCGGCGATACCCTTCTGGTTCAGCACATGGGTCTGGGCACGGCGGTACAGCCCCGCGATGCCGGTGAGACGGGCGTAGTCGCACAGCTCGTCCACGTTTGTGGGATTCACGGTGTACATGGGCTTGTGGTATTTGCTGCCTAACTCATAGGCCAGCATCACGCCCAGCTTGGCGGGGTGGTCGCTGCCACCCTTGTCGGCGGCAGTGTCCAGAACAAGCCGCCGGTCGATTTCCATGACGCCGGACTTCTGTGAGTAGGCGCAGCCGCCCCGGCCCACGAATACGTCGATATCCGCCGGGGTCAGGCCGTGGCTGTTCAGGAAGTCCAGAATGACCTGCATGCGCATGGGCATCTGGTCGTTGGTAGTGGGGTATTGCAGCAGTACCGGGGCATCGTGGAAGATGCTCTCGGTGCACACATTGGTTTCCTCCTCAAAGTAGCTGACCTTGGTGGAGGTAGAGCCGGGGTTGATGACCAGCAGTTTGTTTTTCATAAGAGTAACCTTCTTTTGCGTAAGTTTTCTGCAGCTATCATAATGCACGTGGGTGGGTGCGTAACGCCTGGAAAGACAGAGCCAACAGGCATATCAGCGCGTTGCTTTCTGCCTGAACTCTATGGAAGTGGTTCATTAGACGGAAGGCGGTTCATACCGTAAACTTAATCATAGCACCAAACGGAGCAAAAGGGAAGAGCAAAATGATGATGCCGGTCATTGCCCCTGCATACGGTGTTTCCTTACAAAGAGTCCCTCCCCGGAAAACCGGGAAGGGACTCTTTGTAAGGAAGGAATTCGTGTCT
>CAMGCA010000336.1 GCA_946011705.1 uncultured Clostridia bacterium
TGCTCGCTGCGGTATTCCACCGCACCGCCGCCGATGGTGCCGCAGATACGGCCCTCCCTGCCGACCAGCATCCGGGCACCGGCACCCCGGGGAGTCGCACCGGAGGATGCGATAACGGTAACCAATACAAGAGGCTCTCCGTGTTCCAGCTTGTTTTTAATGGTTTTCAGCATATTCCGCACTTTATGATTCCTCCTGTAATTCAAAACGTCCATTCTCCCATAGGAGAGAAATGATTTCGGCCTAAACCGGTTTCGTCCATCCCCCGCTGATATCCTGCAAAAATTGAGCGATGATGCCGCCATGGGCAACCACAGCAAAATCACCGGGACTTTGCTTTGCAGCTTCTTCCATTGCCCCTTTGAACCGGGCAAGACCGTTTGCGTGGCCTTCCGCTCCCGGCAGGGGAATGGTCAGATCATGGAACCGGGCGGCGTAGAGTTCCGGATATCGCTGCCGGATTTCCTCAAAGGCCAGTCCGTCCCATTCCCCGGCGTACATTTCCCGGAGATCGTCGAGGATTGCAACGGGCAGTCCGATGGCCTGTGCCGTCTGCACCGCCCGGGTAAGGGGACTGGAAAACACGGCAGTTACCGGAGGAAGCTTTTGGGCCATTTCTGCCGCCTGCCGAAAACCCTTTTCCCCCATAGGAATGTCCGTCGTGCCGATGCACATTCCTTTTCCTCCGGGAAAGTCTGGCAGGCCGTGGCGGATCAGATAGACCTTTTTCATTCAAACAGTCCTCCGAAATACTGGTCGTACAGGACATTTGCCTGCTCTTTCAGTTGCTTTTCATAGGCATTGTAGCGCTCCAGCAATTCCTTACCCCGGCCAGTCAGCACACTGGTGCTGCCCCCGGCACCGCCCTGGCTGCGCTCAATCAGCGTATAGTTCAGTTGGCTTTCCAGGGTTCTTATGATATTCCAGCAGCTGGAATAACTCAGCTGCATCCGTTGACCGGCAGCACGGACGGATTTGGTTTCGTCAATGAGCATCAGCAGCATGGCGATTTTGCTGTCAAAGAAAGGTTTTTCCTTGGTCAGGCTGACGCTGACTACCGGACGTACCAGCTGGGAATTGTGGTACTCTAGAAGCAGCGAAAAGTCCTCCGGGGTATCCGCGTCGTGGATGGTGCCGAAATCCTCCACATTGATCCGCAGCAGAGGCACGCTGCACCGGTCCATAGCACCTTTCAGGCCCATCTCGCCGGAATCTTCCAGAATTTCCGGAATCAGATCATTGGCGATGAGAATGGGGTGTCCCTGCTTGCCTTCGCACATGGGAACTGCCAGAGGCGCACCGGAATCTAAGATGGTTTTCACGGTTTTTGCGGTAAACAACGGCACATCCACCGGGGTAAACAGTACCTTGTCACACTTGTTCAGAAGATAGGAAAGGCCGATCTTCACAGAATCGAACATCTGGGTGGTCTCGTAGGCTTCGTTTCGCAGAAAGATGATGCCGTTGCCGGATAAGTGCCGTTCCAGCATGGTGGCGTTGTAGCCCGTGACCATGACGATCTTGCTGACACCTGCCTGGCTCAGGGTAGCCACCACCCGCTGGGCAACGGAAATGGAACCGATGCTTAGCATGGGTTTGAATTCTCCCATCCGTTTGGACATACCTGCGGCGACGATCAGCGCTCCAATCTGCATAGAAATCCCTTCTTTCAAATCACAAGCAAAAGCAAGTTGTAAATAAATACAAGTTCTATATTTTTACTATATGGTAAAATGGCGAAAATGTAAAGAAAAAGAAATGTTCTGGTTGTAATTTTGTGCAGACTTGCTATAATGGAGACATCTTTTTTATGGGAGGTTACGGCCCATGGGTATTTATGTATGGGGCACCGGATGCGGGGCATCGGAGCTGTTCGAAGCAGGACTGGAAGCAACACGAATCACGGCCTTTGTTGACAGCTTTCCCATGGGGGACACCTTCCTGGATAAACCGGTGCTGCTGCCGCAGCAGCTGCCGCTCCGTGACTGCGAGCTTCTGATCATCACCGCCCGCCATGCCGATGCGATCGGCAATCGCTGCCGGGAGCTGGGGATCCCGGAGGAAAAGTGCCTGTTTCTGAAGAACAATATGGTGCTGATGGACAGAAATACTGCCTGTACCTGCGCAAAAGATCTTCTGGGAGAAGACCTGATGGAAAAACTGTTGCCGAAACACAGAATCGTTCCAACTCCTGCACAGCTTGCCGGTTCTGCTTTGCCGGAGCAGGATTTGGGTAACGACTATGTGCGCCTTGCCACGCTGGAACTTCTGTGCCGCCGTCTTGCAGATGTACCCGGGGCTGCTGCAGAATTGGGAGTCTATCGGGGATTTTTCGCCCGGTGCATCAATCAGCTGCTGCCGGAGCGAAAAATATATTTGTTTGACAGTTTTGAGGGCTTTGCTGAGGAAGCTTGCGCCACGGATTCCTTCCAGGCAGCTCATACCAATACCACCATTGAGAAGGTCCTTGCCATTCTGCCATATCCCGAAAAAGTCATCCTAAAGCCCGGTTTTTTCCCGGAATCCCTGGGCGGACTGGAAGAACAATTCTGCCTGGTTTCCCTGGATGTAGACTTTTATCAGACCACTTTGGAGGGCCTCCGGTATTTCTGGCCAAGGATCGCAGAAGGCGGCTACCTGCTGCTTCACGACTGGGGAAGCCCGAAGCTGCCGGGGGTTGCAAAGGCTTTGCAGGACTTTGAAAGGGAAAACGGATGCCGGATTCCGGCAATTCCCCTGTGCGATGTGGGGGGAAGTATGATATTGTGGTAGTGATTTGAATATTATGTTCATTATTGGAGGCTTGTTCA
>CAMGCA010000337.1 GCA_946011705.1 uncultured Clostridia bacterium
GCGCGGGATAGCTCTGCACCCCCTCGAAGCCGTCAGGCATGGCCTCCACGCCGTCCAGGTCTCCGCCCAGCGCGATGTGCTTTCCATCGGGATCCAGCTCCAGAAAGTGCAGAATGTGATCACAGACAGTGTCCAGATTGGGATTTTCCCCGGTGAAGTCCCGGCAGGCATTGTAGCCCGCCACACCGCCGGTTTCCCGGATAGCCCGGAACATATCGTCCGTCAGATTCCGGCTGTGGTTATGTACCGCCCGGCTGTTGGAGTGGGTAGCGATAATTGGCGCGTCCGTGATCTTCAGGATGTCCCAGAAGCCCTCGTCGCTGATGTGGCTGACGTCAACGCGCATTCCCAGCCTTTGGGCTTCCTTTACATATTCCCGACCCAGATCGGTGAGGCCGCCGCCGGTGACGTTGGAGCCGGTAAGGGGGTTCTTTTCGTTCCAGCCCAGGCTCGTCACCCGGAAGCCGATGGCCCACAGGTCTTCCAGCAGCGCCGGGTTATAGTCGATGCCTGCCGTTCCCTCCAGGGTCAGAATGGCGGACATTTTGCCATTTGCCCGGTTTTCCTCAATTTCGTCTACGGAATAGGCAATGGAAATCAGATCGCTGTTTTTGTCCACCTCCCGCTGGATGGTGGCAAGCTCCCGCTCGAACAGGACAATCGGGGAAATCCCATGCAGCAGCTCCGGAATGTCCGTGGTGAAGCAGGCGAAGCACTGGGCATAGCCCCCCAGCTTGACCGCCCGCTCCAGGTCGATATGACCGCTATTTTTCCGCAGGCTGCCCGCCTGATTCAGGTCGTCCCCCAGCAGCATAAGTGCGGTATCACAGTGAAAATCAAATACCGGAAAGTTCATTGAAACGCGTCCTCCATATGGTTGATTGCCGGGTTTGCTGTGTTCATGCCATCCGGCGCGTAGATTTCGATGATATCAAAGCGGCAGCGCAGGTTTGTGGGGTTCTGAGCCAGGTACATGGACGCCGTGGCCCGGAGCCTGTCCTGTTTGCGCCTGTCCACATATTCTCTTGCCGCCGCGAAATCCGGGGATTTGCGGAGCTTGACCTCCACAAACACCAGGTATGTACGGTTCGCGGCAATCAGGTCGATTTCCCCGAACCGGCAGCGGTAGCCGGCGGCGAGAATCTTGTAGCGCTTTTTTCGCAGATACTCCGCCGCCAGTGCTTCCCCCCAGGCGCCCAGCAGGTTATTTCTCCCCATAGAATTTCTTCAGGAAGGTCTTTCGGTGAATGGGACAGGGGCCGTAAGTCCGCAGAGCCTCATAGTGGGCTTTTGTACCGTAGCCCTTGTGGATTTCAAAGCCGTACTCCGGGTACTTCCGCGCCAGCTCCACCATAAGGTTGTCCCGGGTGACTTTCGCCAGAATGGAAGCCGCCGCAATGTTGGCGCTGAGGCTGTCGCCCTTCACCACGGTCTTCACCGGCAGGCCGAAATCCGTCTCCCGGTTGCCGTCGATGAGGGCAATCTCCGGACGGACGGTCAGCTGCTCCAATGCCCGGCGCATGGCAAGGAAGGTTGCCTGCAAAATATTGATTTCGTCAATTTCCTGCTCGGAAGCCAGACCGATGCCGTAGGCGATGGCCTGCTCCTGAATGACATGAAACAGCTCCCGGCGCTTTTTGTCGGTGAGCTTTTTGCTGTCGTTCAGGCCGGGAATTTGCAGGTGTTCCGGCAGAATCACCGCCGCCGCGCAGACCGGCCCCGCCAGCGGCCCCCGGCCCGCCTCGTCCACGCCGCAGATGAGGCGCAGACCCAGGCTGTCTTCAATTTCCCACATCGTATGTTCGCTCATTGCTGCTCCTCCGGCATTTCCAGTGTGAATTTTCCCAGCTTGCCGCCCCGGAACTCGTCCAGCAACACCCGGGCCATCCGTTCCAGATTGACCTCGCCCCCGGACACCAGATAGCCTCGCTTCCGGCCCGCCAGTTCCAGCAGCTCCCAGCCGGGAGTGCCCTCAGGGGCTTCCACCTTGTAGCGTTCCAGCAGGGTCTGGGGATAGTATTTGTGCAGCAGGGTCATCAGGTGGCAGGCCAGCTCTTCCAGATCAATGACGTTTTCCTTCACGGCCCCGGTGTAAGCCAGCATCATGCCCACCTCCGGGTCCTCAAATTTGGGCCAGAGGATACCGGGGGTGTCCAGAAGCTGCAGGCCGCTGTCCACCGTCACCCACTGCTTTCCTCGGGTGACGCCGGGCCGGTTCTCGGCTTTTGCGCCCTTCCTGCCGGAAATCTGGTTGATGAGAGTGGATTTTCCCACGTTGGGAATGCCCACAACCATGACCCGCAAAGGCCGGTTCATGCCCCGTTTGGCGTCCCGTTCCAGCTTTTCGGCGCAGGCCTTCCGGGCCGCAGGGGTAAAATCAGCGATGCCCTTGCGGCTCTTGCAGTCGGTGGACAGCACCGCCATACCTTTTCCCCGGAAGAACTCTGCCCACTTTTTGGTTGCTTCCGGGTCGGCAAGATCCATCCGGTTCAGCACCAGAATCCGGGGCTTGCTGCCGCAGATGGCATCGATATCCGGGTTGCGGCTGGACATGGGAATCCGGGCATCCACAATCTCACATACCGCGTCCACCAGCTTCAGGTCTGCCTCGATCTGCCGCCGGGTCTTGGTCATATGACCGGGGTACCATTGAATGTTCAGTTTGGAATCCATAATTACCTCTCTTAATTGACTGCGCCGATGCGGCTGTAGTCCGGCAGCAGCTGCCCATGGTGGGTTCCGGGAATCATCAGGATAAAAGAATTGATCTTAACCTCCCGCCTGTCGATCATAG
>CAMGCA010000338.1 GCA_946011705.1 uncultured Clostridia bacterium
AGTAGTCCACCTTGCCGTCCTCGGTCTTGGGCACGTTGTTCAGGTCCAGGGTGGTGACCTGGAACATTTCACCTGCGCCCTCGCAGTCAGAGCCGGTGATCAGGGGCGTGTGGACGTACACAAAGTCCCGATCCTGGAAGAACTGGTGGATAGCCATAGCCGCAAGGCTGCGGACACGGAACACAGCCTGGAAGGTGTTGGCCCGGGGCCGCAGGTGGGTGATGGTGCGCAGGAACTCCATGGAGTGCTTCTTGGGCTGCAGGGGATAGTCGCCGGTGGAGGGGCCTTCGATGGAAATTTCGGAAGCCTGAATCTCAAAGGGCTGCTTGGCATCGGGTGTCATTTCCACGGTGCCCTTGACAATCAGGGCCGCGCCCACGTTAATCTTGGAGATTTCCTGAAAATTCGCAAGGGTGTCATTGTACACCACCTGCACAGGGGTGAAATAAGTACCGTCGTTCAGGACGATAAAGCCAAACTGCTTGCTGGGGCGCTTGTTGCGGACCCAGCCGCCGATCTCAATGGTTTGACCTGCGTATTTTTCGGTGTTCTTGAACAGCTCGCGAACAGTCATCAGTTCCATGGGGGACTCCTCTTTTCTTGCAGAAATATAGGGTCAGTATACGTCAATTTGGGAGAATTTACAAGAGGGAAATGCGTTTTTTATGAAAATTGTCTGATCCTAAGAAAATCTTAATTGTACACGGGGGTGATTTTGTGCTACAATGTGGGTTAATCTGTTGAAGGAGCGACCCTAAATGGGAGTATATGAAAAGAAAGCCATGAAAACGAAAACGGGGCGGCGCACGGCTCCAATGTGGCTGCTGCCGGTGTCCTTTTTTACGGTGGAGTTATTTGCGTTTTTCTTTCTATCTCTGACACCAACGCACTTCTCCGCAGAACAGCTGAGGCCGCTGGCCTTTGGCGCGGTGTGGGCGGGGATGCTCAGCGCGGTCGTGTGGGTTCTGCCCGCAAAGGCGGGGAGAATTGTGTACGCTGTGCTGTACGGTCTGATTACGGTGTATGCCATTGTCCAGACGGGGTATTATATCCTGTTTGGCGAGATGATGTGGCTATCGGATTTCCGATATGCCTCCGAAGGGGCGGATTACGCCGATGTGGTGCTCAGCTACCCTGTAAAATGGTGGTTGGGCACGATATTCCTGATCGGACTGGGGATGGTGATGGTATGGAAGTTCCCCAGATGGAAATATGGCTGGCGGAGGCCGCTGGTGTTCGCGGTGCTGTGCGGGGCGGCGGCTGCCGTCGCTGCTGTGATGCCCCAGCTGGTATTTGAACAGGATGACGACGTTCGGTATTCCAAGTCCGACTACGGACGGATGCAGTCCACCAGAGCCGCCTACGAGAACCTGTTCAACACCCACAGGCTCTATCAAGTCTGCGGCCTGCACCAGACATTGTGCAAGGACATTTACGCCAACACCATCTATCCTCTGACCCCAGCCTACAAGGAGGCCCACGAGGCAGGGCATCAGGAGATTGACGGGTATTTCGCGGAAAAGGACAAGCCGGTGGAAAACGAAATGACCGGCCTGCTGGCGGGAAAAAACGTGATTCTGGTGTTGATGGAGTCCATGGACGACTGGATGCTTGGCGAGTATACTCCCACGCTGAACCGTCTGATGGCAGAGGGGATCAATTTTACAAGATTCTATACTCCCGTCTACGGCGGAATCCGCACATTCAACACGGAATTCTGCATCAATACCGGCTCGTTCCTAAGCAGCCAGGGCGGTTACGCCTTTGACTATGTGACCAACGATTTCCGGCAGTCCCTGGCTTACTTGCTGCGGGAGCAGGGCTACAGCGCGAAGGAATTCCACTACAACAGCCCCAGCTTCTACAGCCGTGGGGTGTTCTCGGAAGCCATGGGCTATGAGGCCTACGTCAGTTACGCGGATTATTTGAAAGGGATGTCCTCAGATGCTGCAAAGAAGCTGCTGTACGACGACCAGCTGCTGTTTGACAATGAGGGACTGAACAGCGAATTCTTCCGGGAAGGGAAACGGATGAATTTTATCATCACACGATCTGCCCACCTGAGCTACAAGTATAACGAGGTTCTCAGCTACTGGGGCCTGAAAAAATACCCGGAATTCAAGGGCCTCACCGGCAACGAGGAAACCGATTGCGCTTACCTGAAAGCCAAGCTGGTGGACGACCTGTTTGCCCGCCTGATGGCGGAACTGGAAGAAAAGGGAGAACTGGAAAACACGGTGATCATCGGCGTCACCGACCACTACACCTACGGCTACAAGAATGAGGCGGCCCTGCTGGAGCTGTCCGGGGTGGACAATAAGCTGCTGCTGGAAAAGACCCCCTGCTTTATCTGGAGCGCGGGATTGGAGCCAATGGAAGTGGACAAGGTGCTCAATACCTCCGACGTTCTGCCCACGGTGCTGAATCTGCTGGGCATTGACAGTCCTTACGACTACATCGGCAGCGATGCCTTTGATGAGCGGTATGACGGCTTTGTCCCCTTCTCCAAGGGCAGCTGGATTTATGGGAACGCCGCCTATGACGCGTCCACAAAGAAGCTGATCTCCATTGACGGAAGTGATTTGGAAATTACCCCTGAGACCCGGAAGGAGATCGCCCAGCGGGTGCAGGAATTTACCAGAATCAACAATCTGATTCTGGATGTGGATTATTATGGGGAGAGCTGATTGGAAGGATAGCGACTGTATTCAGTACACAGACAAATCGGAATTTTGCGGGGATGCCCCCGCGGGCAATGCGAGCCTTCGCCCGTGTGGTAGTCTTCCCAT
>CAMGCA010000339.1 GCA_946011705.1 uncultured Clostridia bacterium
GAGCGGAGGCGATGGCCTGGACGCTTTCCTCGCAGCTTTCCCGGTTGCGCAGGCAGTATTCCTGGAATACCGCGTCGATGACCACCAGCTGGGCCACCTTTGCCGGCACGGAGCCGAACTGGAAGGGGCTTTCGTTGGAGCCGCAGCGCAGCACCACGTCCGACAGCTTCGCCGCCGGGGATTTCTGGAACCGGGTCACGAGAATCGTCCGGATGCCCCGCTGGCGGGCCAGCTCCAGAATCTGCAGGCCGCCGGTGGTGGCGCCGGAGTAGGAGAACAGGATGATCACGCCCTTGGTGTCCATGGTGGCCACGGCGGACATCTGCATATGGGCATCGGAAACGGCGGCGAATTTGCCGCAGACCGTGGAAAACATATGGGCGCATTCCATGGCCATAATCATGGAGCCGCCGGAGCCAAGACACAGCACTGCGGGGGCCTGCTCGATCATCTCCACCGCCCGGCCGATCTGCTTCATATCCATCAGCTCCATGGTCTGGCGGACGGCGTCAATGGTCAGCTGTCCGGACTCCCGCACCCGTCCGGCCAGGGTATCTCTGGAAACCGGCTCGTGGCTATGGCTGGTTCCCGGGGCGGAGTGCCGGGCCATCTCGATTTTGAAGGCGTTGAAGCCCTTGAGCTTCAGGCTCCGGCAGAACCGGGAGACCGTGGCCTCCGCGGCGCCGCATTCCTCCGCCAGCTGGGTGATGGACATGAACTGCACCTGGGAATGCTGGGCCAGCACATAGTCCGCGACCCGCCGCTCGGCGGTGGTCAGCTGATAATAGGAGGCACGAATGCGCTCCAGAATGTCCATGTTCTGCTCGTTCATAGCCGTGTCTCCTTCGATTTTTGGGGTTGGAATAGAGAATCCGATTGATAGGAATATCATAGCATCATTTGAAAATGATTTCAATGAAAAATATGCAAGAAAATAATTTCTTTTGGATTTTATTCCAACCCGGAGGGGACGGCTCCTCCGACGTCCCCTCCGTGGGATGCGCAAATATGGGGAGGAGGGGCGTCGGGGTTGCCGCCTTCTACGAGGATAATCCGAAAAGCATATGAAAAAAACCCCTTTCTCCACAATAGTGACAGACCGGAAAATCTGTGCTACAATGGAAGAAAAGGGGGAATATTCATGTTTCGCAATCTTCTGAAGCCGGACAGCGGCCTGATGGTCACCATGACCTGGCTCACCGACGGTATTTTTCTCAGTCTGTTCTGGATACTGGGCTGCGTACCCGTGGTCACCATCGGCACGTCCTGCGCCGCCCTGTATGACGCCGCCTACCGGGGCTTCCGCCTGGGAGACAAGCACAGCTGGCAGCGGTTCTGGCAGGTTTTTCGGGAAAACTGGAAAGCGGGAATCCTGCCCACCGTGATCTTTCTGGCGCTGTTTTTCCTGTTGGGAAAGACCATGATTCTGGTGTGGAACGCCGCGGCTACCGGCGCAATCAGCTGGATGCTCTTTTCCGCCGCGGCCTTTCTGGGCGTCACCGCCCTGGGCATCCTGAGTCTGATGTTTCCGGTGCTTTCCCGGTTTGAAAATTCTCTCGGGGGACTGCTGAAAAACACTCTGCTGCTGGCCCTGGCCAACCTGCCCCGAACCATCGGATTGGGCATTGTCACCGCCGCCGCCATACTCCTGTGCGCCCGGTTTGTGTTCCCGCTGTTCTTCCTGCCCGCTCTGGCAGCATTGATCGACAGCCTGTTTGTTGAGCCGATGTTTCAGCCCTTCCTGCCAAAGGAAGGAGAAATGTAAACTGCTGAAATCAGGTTATGTGCTTATCGGATTTGCTCAGCAAAAGGGAAATGAAATGGACAATTGACAATGAACAATTGACTATTGTGGTATCCCTTCGGGATGAATAAAAATAATTATTAAGAACGAAAACCATTGGATTTTCCAAAGAAATCTTCCGTTTGTGGTATTTTAATTGTCCCGCAGGGACTCCTTAATTGTCAACTGTCAATTGTCAATTGTCAACTAAAGAGCAACAATGCTGAGTAAAACCGATAAGCACAATTTGGAATTTGGCGGGGATGCCAAGATACAATGTCATTGCGAGGAGCGAAGCGACGTGGCAATCCGTATCCCATTGGTAATGCATTCGTTATGGGGACATGGTGAGGAGAACGGATTGCCACGCCAGTGTGAGCACTGGCTCGCAATGACATTCTCTTGTTTATGCCAAATTTCAATTTCCTAAGCAGTTCCTGTCGAGGGGCCCTAAGGATGTGTGTTAACCACCAGAGTTCGTAACGCATTGCCCGCGGGGGCATCCCCGCAAATTCCAATTTGTCGGTTGATGCGTGATTGTCGATAAGCATTACTTTCATTCTGCAGTTTGAATTTTGCCTTCATTTTACCAATTCCGGCACCAATTGCGCCAGCTTCGCGGCAAGGGTTTTGTGGCCCCGGCTGGTCAGGTGCATGAAATCCACCTGATTGAATTCACAGCCCGCTTCCCCGGCATCCAGGAAGTGTACCCCCAGAAGTTCACACTGCTCCCGGTAGCAACTTGCCAGCTGCCGGGATTTTTCTACACAGAGACTGCCCATAGTGGCGGCGACGGGGCTATTGAGCATTCCCTCGCCGATGGGGGGTGGGGCGATGACCAGAATGTTTGGCCGTTTTCCGCCCCAGCAGTCGGTGTCCTTCGCCTTTTTCACAAGCCTTGCCATGCCCAGACCGATGCAGGCGGCACTGGCATAGAACCGATCCTTGCAGTCGTTGGTGCCCAGCATGATGATCAGCAGGTCGATGCCTTC
>CAMGCA010000340.1 GCA_946011705.1 uncultured Clostridia bacterium
TTTTGTAAATACTGCCCCGTATAGCTTTCTTCCACCTTTGCCACTTCCTCCGGGGTGCCGGTGGCCACAATATAGCCGCCGCCGTCGCCGCCCTCTGGGCCAAGGTCGATGAGATGATCGGCGGTTTTGATGACGTCCAGATTGTGCTCAATGACCAGCACGGTGTTGCCCGCATCCACCAATTTTTGCAGTACCTCAATGAGCTTGTGCACATCCGCCGAGTGCAGACCCGTGGTGGGTTCATCCAGAATACAAATGGTCTTGCCCGTGGCGACTCTCGCCAGCTCCGTTGCCAGCTTCACCCGCTGGGCCTCGCCGCCGGACAGGGTGGTGCTGGACTGGCCGAGCTTCAATAAGCCCAGGCGGTCCGCCACGAGCGGCCGGGGCCGTAGCCGCGAATTTTTGCGTCGTTTGTGGAGGCGAACAGATCCCGGATGTCGTTGAACAGGCCCGTGTAGGTGGCCGGATTGGAGCGGGGGGTTCTGCCGATGGGGCTTTGATCGATGTCGATGACCTTGTCCAGATTCTCGATGCCCTCCACACAGCGGCAGGCACCGGGGCGGGTGCGGGCATGGTTGAGCCTTCCCAGCAGAGTCTTATTCAGCACCTCGTTGACCAGGCTGGACTTGCCGGAGCCGGACACGCCGGTGACGCAGGTCAGGGTTCCCAGGGGAATCTCCACATCCACATTTTTCAGGTTATTTTCCGTAGCCCCGCAGATTTTGAGGGATTTTCCGTTCCCTTCCCGTCGGGTGGCAGGCACGGGAATTTTTTTTGCCCCGGACAGGTACTGGCCCGTAATAGAAGCCGGGCAGGCGATAATTTCGTCCACCGTGCCCGCCGCCACAATCTCGCCGCCGTGGCAGCCCGCACCGGGGCCAACGTCCACGATGAAGTCCGCCGCCCGCATGGTGTCCTCGTCGTGCTCCACCACAATCAGGGTGTTGCCGATGTCCCGCAGGTGCTTCAGCGTCCCAAGCAGCTTGTCGTTGTCCCGCTGGTGCAGGCCGATGGAAGGCTCGTCCAGAATGTACAGCACCCCCATGAGGGAGGAGCCGATCTGGGTAGCCAGACGGATGCGCTGGCTCTCGCCGCCAGACAGGGTGCCGGATGCACGGGACAGGGTCAGATAGCTCAGGCCCACGTCCGACAGAAATTGCAGCCGGGAGCGGATTTCCTTCACAATCTGTTCCGCAATCACCGCCATATTGCCCTCTAAGCGGAGGTTTTTCATAAATTCCAGCTCGTCCCGGATGCTTATGCGGCAGAAGTCCATGATGCCGATGCCGCCTACGGTGACGGCCCGGGCAATCTCGGAAAGCCGGTCGCCGCCGCACTGGGGGCAGGGGGCGCTGGACATACATTCTTCCAATTCCTTTCGGGCCGCATCGGACTGGGTTTCCCGGAACCGGCGGGAAATGTTGTTCAGGATGCCCTCAAAGGGCTGCTCCAGCACACCCATGCCATTGCCCCGGTTGTAGGACATCCGCAGCTTTTCGCCCTTGGTGCCGTAGAGGATAATGTCCATCACATCTCTGGGCAGCTCCTTCACGGGAACCGTCAGAGAAAAATGGTATTTTTGTGCCAGGGCCTCAAAGTACATCCGGAAAATGGAGTCCGTCCGGGCGCTCTGCCAACCGCTGGCCTGAATGGCCCCGTCCAGAATGGACTTGTCCCTGTCGGGAATCACCAGATCCTCGTCCGCCACCAGCTGGAAGCCCAGACCCATGCAGCTGGGGCAAGCCCCGCTGGGGTTGTTGAAGGAGAACATCCGCGGTTCCAACTCGGTCAGGCTCACGCCGCAGTCCTCACAGGCGTAGTTCTGGGAAAAGCTCAGCTCCTCGCCGGTTTTGGGCAGCTCGATGGTGACAAGGCCCCCGGAATGGGAACAGGCCGTCTCGATGGAGTCCGTCAGCCGGCGGCGCAGGCCTTCTTTGAGAACCAATCGGTCAACCACCAGCTCAATGGTGTGCTTTTTGTTTTTCTCGCAGGAAATCTCCTCCGTCAGGTCGTACTGGATGCCGTCCACCCGAACCCGGGCGAAGCCGGACTTTTTGGCGTCCTCGAAAACCTTCTTATGTTCGCCCTTTTTCCCGCGGATAATGGGCGACAGCACCAGAAACCGGGTTCCTTCTCCCAGAGCCTCAACCCGGTCCACGATCTGGTCGATGGTCTGGCGGCGAATCTCCTTGCCGCACTTGGGACAGTGAGGCACGCCCACCCTGGCCCACAGCAGGCGCAGATAGTCGTAAATCTCCGTCACCGTGCCCACGGTGGAGCGGGGATTCTTGGAGGTGGTCTTCTGGTCGATGGAAATGGCGGGAGACAGGCCGTCGATGGCGTCCACGTCGGGCTTGTCCATCTGGCCCAAAAACTGGCGGGCGTATGAGCTGAGGCTCTCCACATACCGCCGCTGACCCTCGGCATAGATTGTGTCAAAGGCAAGGCTGGACTTGCCGGAACCGGACAGGCCGGTGAACACCACCAGCTTGTCTCTGGGGATGGTCAGATTCACATTTTTCAGATTGTTCTCTCTGGCGCCCTGAATCCGAATGGTATCGTTCATAGCTTTCTCCTTGAAACGCAAATTCTTTCCCGTTAGTATACCACAATTTTTGCGAACACTCAAGATGTTTTTCAAACAAAATTTCGTTTTAACATCAGAAATTCATCACCGTCCCCGGCTTTTTTTGTTTCAAATGCTTATTGCGTTTCCTTTGCTTTTCGTGGTATAATAGACAAAGTTGTCCTTTAGCTAACTAAGAAAACATGTCA
>CAMGCA010000341.1 GCA_946011705.1 uncultured Clostridia bacterium
CCCCACCCACTACACCAACAACGGCAAGGAGAAGCTCAACAACGTCACCCTGGAAACCAACTAAGTCATTGTGGGTCTGAACAACGGCACCGTGGAAACCAACAATGGGTATGTGGAGCAGAATACCGGCACCGTGGTAACCAACGCCATCGATGGTTTTGTGCAGAATGGCGGCCTTGGTGAAATCGTAGGAGAATATAGCAATGCGGATACCTCCGAAAAGAAACCATCCGCTGATCCGGGAACGGTAGAATACAACTTTGGTACGGTGAAGGATTACACCGAGCTCGATAACGAAGGCAAACCGACTATCTACTACGGCCTGTCCTGGGGCGAGAACACGGATCATCTGAACCTCATTGATGGTGCGGTAAAAGCTGAAACCGAGAAAAATCTGGATGAAATTGCCAGGAGCGTCAACAACAGCGGCTACAGAATGACGGGCTATACCGCCTACTACCGGGAAGGCGGCAAGGACATCAAGATTGAAGAAACCAATCGCTACACCATGAATGCCCCCACCTGGCTGAAAATCCTGTGGGAGAAGATCGTCGCCGCGGTGGAATCCAATGAGCCGGAGGCGAAGCCCGAGAAGAAGACCTCCATCCCCACCAGCCTGTCCGCAGATCAGGTGAAGGTCGGCGCCTATGTCCGCCAGGGCAATCTGCTGTTCCGGATCATCGAGGTGGGCGATGACTATATCCGTGTCGCCACTGTTCCCAAGCTGTCCGAGCAGGCGCTGGCGGATATGCTGGGCTTCCTGAAGCAGCACCTGTCCGACGCCCAGATCGCCAAGATCAACGGCGAGCCCAAGCTTCTGGAGCAGGAGCTGGTCACCTATTTCTTCGGCGGCACATCTGAGCACATCTCTTTCTACGCTGCCCGCGACCTGTTCGCGTAAAGCAACGATCCGGCTCCCAAACAGGGAGCCGGATTTTTCGCTTTGTGCTTATCGGTTTTGCGCAGCCGCTTGATAAATAGGGATTTGTACACTCGTTGTCATCCTGAGCGAAGCGCGTAGCGCGAAGTCGAAGGATCTTCGCATTTTCCCACTGCTCAGCACAAAACAAGTGCGAAGATCCTTCGACTCGCTGCGCTCGCTCAGGATGACAGCGTGGGTGGTTAACTCGCCAAATTCCAATTTTTCGGTTTGCTGACGGAAACTGAGACACACATAGAATAATTTCCGCATTCCGGGTTGATTTTTCTGCTGTTATGGATGATAATAGAGGCATAACATTTGGTATGACCTGTGCGGCCTGTTCGGCCCGGGGAGAAGGAAGTCCTGGTCATACGGAATACGGACTATGAGGTGATGAACGAAATGCGGGAAGATTTCTGGTATGCTTCCAAGGGCGCGGGGACAATCCACGGCTGCCGCTGGATTCCCCAGGGCGAAACAAAAGCCGTGGTGCAGATCGTCCACGGCATTGCGGAATATATCGAGCGATACGATGATTTCGCGAATTTTCTGAACAGACAGGGTATCATGGTTGTGGCGGAAGACCACATGGGCCACGGCCAGTCGGTCAACGGTGAGGGCGTTCAGGGCTACTTCCACGGGGGTTGGTTTACCGCCGTTGAGGACACCATGACGTTGCTGCGGGGGACCCGGGCAAGCTATCCCGACGTTCCCTACATTCTCTTCGGTCACTCCATGGGCTCCTTCATGGCCCGGACTATCCTGTGCAAATACCCGGACAGCGGCATTTCCGCCGCCATTATCTGCGGCACAGGCTGGCAGCCCGCCGCCCTTCTGCCCCCGGTGATTGCCCTGATCAATCAGGTCTGCAAGAAAAACGGGGAAGAAAAACCCAGCCAGTTTTTGCAGAATCTGGTGTTTGGCAGCTACAATAAGCGGGTGGAGCATCCCCGGACGGAATTTGACTGGCTGACCCGGGACGGTAGACAGGTGGACGCCTATATTGCCCATCCCATGTGCGGCTTCACCGCCTCGGCAGGCCTGCTGCGGGAGCTGATGATCGGCATTTCCTACATTGAAAAGCCCGAGAGCCTGGCTGCCATGAACAAAGACCTGCCGGTGTTCTTCATTGCCGGCGGCGACGACCCCGTGGGCAATTACGGCAAGGGTGTGCGCAAAGCGGCGGTAGCCTTCCAAAAGGCGGGCATGAAACACGTCTCCACCCGCATCTATCCCCTGGGCCGCCACGAGATTCTCAACGAAATCAATAAGGAAGAAATCTATGAGGATGTGGCCCAGTGGATTGTGAAGAGTGTGGAGAGTTAAGAGTGGAGAGTTAAAAGCGAGGAGTTGGCAGTGAGGAGATATAAGTTAGTTTTAATCTATCGCCGAAGGCGATACCACAACTCCACACTCCACACTTCACATTTCATGCTTACTTCTTTTCCGGTTCCAGTCCAATCTGCTCGATGCGCTTTTTCAGCCAGTTTCCTCTTAAATAGGTAACGAGGAACACGGCGGCGCAGAGCACCCAGCTGATGGGATAGGCCGCCGCCAGCAGCTCCACCCGGTGGAACCGGCTGACGATGGTAAAAATCCAGATCACCCGGAAAACGCACACGCAGGTGCAGGTGATGACCGTGGGCACCACGGAATAGCCCGTGCCCCGCATGGCTCCGCCGAAAACCTCCACGGGCATGAACACCGCGTTGAAGGGAACAATCAGGGCCATGATGTAGGCCCCTGCCCCGATGACCTCCGGGTCAGTGGTGTAGATGCCGAGAATCAGGGTACGGAAGCTCAAGACCCGGGCCGATACGCAGCCCCCC
>CAMGCA010000342.1 GCA_946011705.1 uncultured Clostridia bacterium
TCATTGTCAATTGTCAATTTCATTTCCCTTTTGCTGAGCAAATCCGATAAGCACAATATGTATTTTCCGAGAAAGGAGGATTTGGCATGGATGAAGAACTTCTGACCCGTCAGCCGCCCCAGTCTCTGGAAGCGGAACAGGCGGTGCTGGGCTCCATTCTCATCGACAGCCGCTGCCTGACGGAAGTGGTGGGGCTGGTGAAGCCGGAGGACTTCTACCTCCAGCAGAACCGGGAAATCTATGAGACCATCTACACCATGTTCAACTTCTCCCAGACCATCGACCCAGTGACGGTGCTGGATAAGCTGAAGGAGCTGGGCTACTACCACGACAACTCCCGGGACTACATTTTGCAGCTGATGGAAATCACCCCCACCGCTGCCAATGTGGTGCGCTACGCCAGTATTGTCCGGGACAAGGCCATGCTGCGGGGCCTCAATCAGGCAGCTACGGATATCCACGAGATGGTGTCCGACGAGGTGGGCACCCCGGCGGAAATGCTGGAATCGGCGGAAAAGAAGATCTACGCCCTGCGCAAGGGCGAGCGGGGCGACAGCCTGGAGCACATCGGCACCACCCTCCACAAGGTTTTCGACCGCCTGCCGGAGCTTGCCCAGTCCGACTCCATGATTCCCGGCCTTTCTACGGGCCTGCGGGATCTGGACACCAAAATCAACGGCCTGAATAAATCTGACCTTTTGCTGGTTGCTGCCCGTCCCGCCATGGGTAAATCCGCCTTTGCCTTGAATATCGGGGTAAACGTGGCAAAAAAGTACAAAAAAACCGTGGCAATCTTCAACCTGGAAATGTCCCGGGAGCAGCTTGCCATGCGCCTGCTTGCCAACGAAAGCTTTGTGGAGCTGCAAAAGCTGGCCACCGGCAAGCTCAGCGAGGAGGAGTGGACCAAGCTGTGCATGGCCTCCGCCGCCCTGAGCCAGACGGACATCCGCATTGACGACAACCCTTCCGTCACCGTGGCGGACATCAACGCCAAGTGCCGAAGGCTTGACAATCTGGGCCTGGTCATCATCGACTATTTGCAGCTGATGCAGGGCTCCGGCTACGGCAAGAACAATGAAAACCGTGTGGTTGTGGTGGGCGAAATCTCCCGTTCTCTAAAGATCATGGCCAAGGAACTGAACGTGCCCGTGATCTGCCTGAGCCAGCTGTCCCGTGCGGTGGAGAGCCGCACCGACAAACGGCCCATCCTGTCCGACCTCCGGGAATCCGGCGCCATCGAGCAGGACGCGGACTCCGTCATGTTCCTGTACCGGGACGAATATTATCACGAAAATACCGAGGAGAAGGGCGTTGCTGAGTGCATCGTGGCGAAAAACCGTCACGGCGAAACCGGCGCGGTGAAGCTGCAATGGATCGGCCAGTACCAGACCTTCGCGGACCGGGAGTGGAAGCATGCAGAATAAACTGCTGAAATTCATCCGGGAGCAGGGGCTGGTTTCACCGGGAGACCGGGTCATCTGCGCGGTATCCGGCGGGGCGGACTCCGTGGCGCTGCTGTTTGCCCTGTACCTTTTGAAGGATAAAATAAATATCCAATTGGAAGCTGCACATTTTAACCACCATCTCCGTGGGGAAGAATCCCAGCGGGACGAGAACTTCGTCCGAGACCTCTGCACCCGGTATGATATCCCGCTCCATGTGGGCGGGGCGCAGGTGCAGCCCGGAAAGAAAGGGCTGGAAGCCGCCGCCCGGGACGCAAGGTATGCCTTTTTGCAATCTCTGGACGGCAAGATCGCCACGGCCCACACCGCCGATGACAACGCCGAGACGGTGCTGCTGCACCTGATCCGGGGCACCGGCCTGAAAGGCTTAGGCGGCATCGCACCCCAAAGAGGAAAACTGATCCGCCCCATGCTCTGCGTCACCCGGCAGGAAGTGGAAGATTTTCTGACAGAATGGAGTCTTCCGCATGTGGAGGACAGCTCCAATGACAGCGACGCGTTTCTGCGAAACCGCATTCGCCACCATGTGATGCCCCTTTTGCGAGAGGAAAACCCGAAAATCGGGGAGAATCTTTCAAAAATGGCCTTACGTCTGCGGCTGGATGAAGAATACCTGGCCCGGCAGAGTACCTTTGAGACCCCGCCGGATGTCCGTATTCTGCGGACGCTTCCGCCAGCCCTGCGCAGCCGCGCCTTGGAGGCGTTTTTGAAGCAGAGCGGGATTCCGGAGCCGGAGGACGCCCATATATCCCAGGCGGAAGCGCTGGTGTTTTCGGAAAATCCGTCAGCAAAAGCAGCGTTTCCCGGCGGCATTACCATTTCCCGCACCTATGATTCTTTGGCAGTTATTTCGAATACCGCGGGCCTTGGTGAAACCACCTTGCCCTGTCCCGGCAGGATAGAAGTTGGAGACTTACGGGTGACCTGTGAACCGGCCAAGGAAATCCGCAATACGCCGGATACCTTTACGGTGTGTCCATCGGGGACGCTTACCCTGCGCTCCCGGAAGCCGGGGGATGCCATACGGCTTCCCGGCGGCAGCAAAAGTCTAAAAAAGCTATTCATAGACCGGAAAATCCCGGCTTCCCAGCGGGACACAATCCCGGTACTTTGTGACGGCATGGGAATTCTGGGAGTCTATTCCATTGGTGTAAATCTGGACCGGGCGGCGGCTTCACTTCCCGCTGTGACGGTTCGGTTTGAAAAAATTCAGGGGGAGAAACAGAATGGATAAGGATATTGAGCAGATTCTTTTGTCCGAAGAACAAATTCAGAACCGAATTCGGG
>CAMGCA010000343.1 GCA_946011705.1 uncultured Clostridia bacterium
GCGTGAGCCGATTGGATTACGGTACAAAATACTGTCATCAGTCACCTACGATGGATGAAGAACCGCTTCAGCGGGCAATTATGGCAGCGATCAGTTCCGTTATGGCTCCCAAGGAGAAAATCAATGGGCTGATCACAGACGCGGCATTGGAGGAGACAGGCAAGCTTCCGAATTCTGCCATGACACTGGGAGATATCAATCGAAGGCTGGAGAAGCTGGAAGCGGAGTTTGATACCCTGTTCAATCAATCTGGCGGCATAGATAAGAATACGGTCAGGTTCAGGGAGATTGCCAATGAGATGGCCTCTCTGAAGGAACAGCGGGAGAAGATATCTGCCCAGCTCCGAAATAACGAAGCAGCACAGAAGCATGTGCATACGATAGCGGCTGTGCTGGATCAGGAGGATCACCGCATAACTCAATGGGATGAAGAAATGATCCGGCAGCTTGTCCATACGGTAAAAGTGATTTCCGCCAGTCAGCTTAGGGTGTATCTGAACGACGGTACGGAAATCGAACAGGAGGTCAGCCCTTGACAGAAAGCGAAATCGTGGTATAATGAACATAGAAAAGGGCACCGCCGATAGACGGTTAGCCCGACAAGTTCAAATTTCTATGCACTAGAAACCGTCACTTGGCCGAGTGGCGGTTTCTGCTTTTTACTCTGATCGTCACAGTCCAGTTGAGAATGTGAAAGGTCAATGTAATTGGCATGGTCATCCCCCCTTTCGGGTGGAGTGACTAACCGCCTACCATTTATTGGCAGTGCCCGATTCCCGAAGGAACCATACATATTCTATCAAATATCAACATATAAGTCAAAACATATTTTCGACAACGCCAACTGCTCGTGCGGTTGGCGATTTTGTTTTGGAGGTGCATTTTCAATACAAATGAATTAACCATGGGCAGCTTATTCGACGGGATCGGCGGCTTTCCTCTGGCGGCGCAGCGGTGCGGCATCCGCCCTATGTGGGCCAGTGAGATTGAGCCTTTTCCTGTGGATGTTACCAAGCTGCGGCTTCCCGGCATGATTCATGTGGGGGACAATACAAAACTGAATGGCGCGGATTTGCCCCCGGTGGATGTGATCACCGGGGGTTCCCCCTGTCAGGATCTCTCGGTCGCCGGAGCGAGAGCCGGGCTTGCCGGTTCCCGTTCCGGCCTATTTATGGAGCAAACCAGAATTGTGAAGGAGATGAGACATGCAGATTTACAGCGAGGAAGATCAGATGTGCTTGTACGACCCCGGTTTATGGTGTGGGAAAACGTCCCCGGAGCCTTCTCCAGCGGGGAACCGAAGGGGGAGGACTTCCGCATTGTCCTCGAGGAAATTATTCGAATTGTCTTCGATTCCGTATCAGTTCCTGGACCTGACACCGGGCGCTGGGAATCTTCTGGGTGCATTCTATTGGGAGATTCTTTCTCCCTGGCGTGGCGAGTCCTTGACGCTCAATACTGGGGCGTCCCCCAGAGACGCCGCCGTATCTACCTTGTGGCAGATTTTGGAGGACAAACCGCACCCAAGATACTATTTAACCAGGAAAGCCTGCCTCGGGATTTTACGCCGATCCTCCGAACGGGACAAGCCCCTGCCGACAGCGTTGCGGAGTGCCCTTGAGCTACAGGCAGGTCTGCGGGAAGATGTGTCCCTAACAGAAGGAAACATAGCCTTTGCAGCTAACCAGCGGGATGAGGTGCGGGATCTTCATGATGTAGCCGGAGCGTTGGGCGCCCAGCCGGGTATGAAGCAGCAGACCTTTCTTGCGGAGAGTGCGCCTGTGCTGTGTCTGAACGATCAGGGCGGGCAGGTGATGAACTGCTCTGTGAATATCACCGGAACCCTCCGTGCCCAGGAGCGGGGGCATCAGCCGCTGGTTTATGAAAACCACGGCATTGATTCCCGATATACGGGTCCTCATGAAGTATCCCCCACAATCTCGGCACGCTGCGGGACGGGAGGGAATAACGTCCCTCTGGTAGAGCAGGATGCTTCCATTTACTGCATTGTGGGCAATATCATTGACCGTCAGCCGGAGAACGGCGGGAACGGCTGCGGTTATCAGGAGGGCATCTCCTACACCCTGACGGCCATGGATCGCCACGCCGTCTATAGCCGCCAGCGTGTGGACGTGTTCGCGGAGAATGAAGTTGCCTGCACAGAAAGCGCCCGGCAGCATAAGGATGCCACGGATTTGGTGATGCAGCCCTATCAGGAAACAGTTGGCACACTGGTTCGATCTGACCACAAAGGGATTAGCAACCAGTATGTGAGTGATGATAAGTGCATCCTGGACAGTCCCAACCTGATTCGCCGCCTGACGCCCCTTGAGTGCGAGCGCTTGCAAGGTTTCCCGGACGGCTGGACAAACATCCCCGGGGCTTCGGATTCTGCCCGTTACAAAGCCCTAGGCAACAGTGTGGCAATCCCCTGCGTGGAGTACGTCATGCGGGGAATCGCAATGGTGCTGCAAAACGAGCGCAGGTGCGCCGGAAGCTGAAACCGGCGCTCCTGCTGCTTATTTGATTTCCTGCTCAATGTTATCAAAGAGATCGTCGTCGAAAAACTGCCGGAGGGTGATTCCCAGCCCATATGATAGTACAGACTGGCATACGCACTGATGGGCCGGTCTGTTTCATTCGGGAGGCGTTCGATGATTGCTGTCGCGCTTTACAAAGAGGCATTGTGCTATTCCTACATAAAAATCACATCGTATAGTTTGTTTGCAAATACCTTGTGCATTT
>CAMGCA010000344.1 GCA_946011705.1 uncultured Clostridia bacterium
CACCAAATACTCCACACGATCCAGCATCTGGCAGGCTTCCACAAAGCGGTCATCCTCGTCCTCGCAAGCTTCATATCCTTCGCTCCCGCCTTGCGGCGAGAGTTCACTCATTCCGCTGCTCGTCCTCTCCCCATCGGAACCGCTTTGCTGGGTTCCGATGGGGGCCCCAGATTTCTCCGGGCTGGAGGGAGCATATCGCTCCTTCCAGCCCTCCAGCAGATGCAGATAATCGCACAATACCCGCTGACAGTGCATCTCATCTCTCTGGAATGCTCTTGCCAGCGGGTATTCCGGCTTTTTCAGCGCTGCGGCTACGGGCGGCTTGTCCGGGCCAAGTCCAAAATCATGCGCCAGCTTTTTCGCCGCCTCATAGCTGCCCAGGCCAAACAAACGGGCGGTGAACTCAATCACATCGCCGTGAGCCCCGCAGCCAAAGCAGTAGAAATAATCCTTGTTCAGTTTCATGCTGGGGTGCCGGTCATCGTGGAACGGACAGCGGCACATCCCATTCCGCTGCACCTCCACTCCGTAGTGTTCGGCAGCCTGCGGGACGGTCACGTTTGCCTTTACAAATTCGTAGATACTCATGTGTTTTCCTCCTTGATTTTTCGTACAGGTTTTCCCTGTCACTTCAATGTACGGAGAAAAAGGGGCCATCCCGAAAAATCCGTCAGTTTTGCAAGAAACAAAAAAGCAGCCCTGAAATCTTGCAAAAATGCAAAATCTCAGAGCGGCAGATGTTCACAAAGATATGTTGATATTATTCCGGTTATGGAATATAATTTATATAGAATCAGGAAAGGACATAATAAACCATGAAATACCTTTCTACCTTTGAAGCAGCAGAGAAATGGGGGGTATCGCCCCGGCGTGTCGGCGTTCTCTGCAATGAAAACCGCATCCCTGGCGCACAGCGAGCAGGCTACCGCTGGATCATCCCGGAAAATGCGGAAAAGCCAAAAGACGCCCGCATCAAAAGCGGGAAATACATCAAGAAAAACTGAGAGGGGGCTTGGATATGGAGCAGCGGTATCTTCCCAGCACGCCGCAGCAGCGGTTGCAGGACTTGATGAAGGAACATAAAATTACGCAAGCGGTTCTGGCCAAGAAAATCGGTGTTACCGAAAGCACTCTGAGCCGTTTTATCAACGGTACGAAGGATACGCTCAGCCTGGATCAGATGATTAGCATTGCCCGCATCTTCAATGTTTCTACCGATTTTCTCCTGTGCATGACTGATGTCCCTGACCGGAAAAACTATGACATTTCCGAGCTGGGATTGTCCGCTGAAGCGGCACGGAACCTTTATACCGGCAGAACCAATCCGCAGGTGGTAAGCCGTCTGCTGGAAAACCGCCGCTTCGCCCAGCTTACCAACATGATTGCGCTGTATTTTGATGATACCCTCGCCTCTGGTTTTGCGGTGCAGAATCAGATAGTTCAAACGCTCAGTTCCATGCTGTTGGGAACAGGAAAAGAACAGCCTGATGCCAGGAAAGCGGCCCAGCAAGCAGCACAGACTGCATTACTGAATAAGGTGCCCGTCTATCAGGCAGACCTGACCAATATCCAAAATCAGTTTATGGCTGTTTTGCGGGAGATCAAAAAAGAAATCGGCACGGAAACAGGGGAGCCGCTGACCAAAGAAATGGTGGAACAGATGTATTCGGAAACGATGAAAGGGCAGGATGCACTGCATCCATCTGTTTCGCCGGAACAGTTTGTGGATCTGATTATTGCCAGTGTCTCCGGGATGGAGCTTGCCGATGCCGATTCTCTGGGTGAAGTGCGGCAGGCGCTGCTTCACATGGTACAACGGATGGCGGAGCAGGATCATGAAGCCAAAAACAAATGAGCAGCTCTGCGTACTGGCACAGCGAGGGGATGCACAGGCGCAGGAGCAGCTGGTAAAAAACAATCTGGGATACATACAAAAGCTTGCAAATGAACTGTATCAAAGCGTAGGGCTGGGCAACAGTGAGCTTGGCATCGACCACGATGATCTGATTCAGGAGGGAAGCATCGGCCTTTTACGGGCTATCTCCCTGTACGACCCTGACAAGAAAATAAAGTTCTTGACCTATGCCGGACAAGCCATCCGCAACGCCATGATGGATTTGATTTCCGCCGCCTTTGCCACCTTTGAGCAGCGGCTGCAATCAAAAGAGGATGGCTTTCCTATGGAACGGATCAATCTGGATGATCTGCTCCCCGGCGAGGACTCCATGCAGCGTTCCGAGCTGATCGCTGATCCGTATGCCGCTGAGCCAGAGAAGATCCTGATTGAAGAAGAAAACCGGCGGGAGCTGTACGAGGGACTGAGACGCATTCCCGCAAGAGACAGGGCATACCTCCTGTACCGATTTGGCTTTGAGGACGATTTGGAACACCCTCTGATTGGGACGGCGTTGCATTTCCATCTCAGTGAAAGTCGGGCAAAGTCAACCGAGGCTCTGGCGCTGGACAATCTATGGCTGGAACTGCCGTGGTGGTTTTAACGATAGATGCTGCGGCAGGACGGGGGCTTTTGATATACCTTTGTTCCGCTGCTGACCGGCTGGAAAAAGCTGCTTTCTGCACCTTCTTCCAGCCTTTTCCTGTTGCTCAGACTGCCCCATTTATGGGGCAACCTTTCCCACCAGAACGCCGGAATTGCAGCACAGATTCAAGGGTGTGCTACATTTCCGGCTGCCATCCGCTCCACAAAGGTATAACACACTAGACTTTCCTGCGGAAAAT
>CAMGCA010000345.1 GCA_946011705.1 uncultured Clostridia bacterium
CACACTGGCGTGGCAATCCGTGCTCCCAAATGTTCTGTTTTTTCCATGGTTCTCAGGAAAATCAGGCCTTTTTAGGGGGACGGATTCACACGGTCGCTTCACTCCCTCGGAATGACATGCGCTTTTTTGACGCGTTGCAGCGGGGCAGTGCCCCGCTGGTCATAGTTTGTCCAAATAGGAGTTTACATCAAAGGGCTTCAGCTTTTCATCCTTGCGCAGGTACAGGGGATGATGAGGATGCCCCTTCTTGGTGATGGCCCCGGCGCAGTACCAGCTGGCGCCGAATTCCTCTCCGGCGGAAACCAGATCCCGGACGCAGTCGGGCAGGTACGCCCGCTTTTCGATGATGGCCCCCCAGGCAGCCCAAACGGCTGGTTTGTCAGAAATGGAGAGAATATAGCGGAAGGCTTCCAGATTCTCACGGTGGAGAGCGGGATTGTAGACCTTCTCCATATCGTCGGGAGAGGTAGCCCGCTGGGCGTAGACGTTGAACATGAGAAAGCTGTCGTATCCGTTGCCCAGGGCAATCCGCTCTACGGATTTCAGGGTGTTGTCCAGAGCGTCGGGCTTTGCGGTGGAGGGGTTGATGCCAATGCAGATCAGGGGATTTTCCCCCCGGGTGCCCAGCAGATACCGGTATTCCGAGTAAAAGTTGGGGGCATAGAGCCACTTTTGAATGTCGTATTCCTGGGAAGGGGTGTTGGCGGCTTCCAGCGCCTGCCGGAAGGTCAGAAGCGCTAGCTCCGTGGTGGCGACAGTTGGGACGTGAGCCATTTACGTTTCCTCCACCGTGGGGAACCACAGGCTCCGGCTGGGGTCGTGGAAGTCGCAGCTCTGGGGATCCCGTCCCGTCTGCATACACCATGCCGCGAAGGCGGTGTCCAGGAAGGGATAGACCCCGTCCATGGTGGATTGCAGGCTGACGGTATTGCCGTCGGTCATATGCAGCTCAATGATGACGTTGCCGCCCTGCACCAGATATAGCTTCTGGCCCTGGATCTGGTCAAACCGGTATGTAATATCTTTTTTGCCGAACCGGGACAGCAGAAAGGTTTCGCCGTCATAGAATACGCCGAAGCTCAGGTAGTACACCGCCAGGCAGATGCCCATGATCAGCACAATGATGCCGCCCCACAGCAGCACAGAGCCGTCAGAGATGCCCACACAAATCGCCATAACGCCCAGAACGGACAGGATCACGCCGAACAGGCCGTACCGCTTGTTGGCCCGGACGGCCATGCCGCTGCGGTGCTGGGCCTTGCTGCGAAACAGCTTGGCAAAGGCCTTATCCACCGCGAAGCACAGGCCGAAGACCGCGGCGGCAATGAGTAAAATCAGGAAAAATGTCATGACTGCTCCTTGTTATGCCCACAGCACCGTGTCCACGGGGATGTCGTGTTCCTCCGTGTGAAGCTCGGGCAGCATCTGAAATTCATAGCACAGGGCCAAGGTGGGGTGGTTCGGCTCCGCGGCGAGAAATTTGTCGTAGAAGCCGCCGCCGTAGCCGATGCGGTGTCCTGCCGGGTCGAAGGCCAGGCCGGGCATCAGCACCAGTGCGGTTTCGTCATCGGCTACAGGTTCGTCGGCGATGGGTTCCGGGATTCCCGCGTAGCCCTTTTCCACTTGGGTCAGGTCATCCAGATAGAGAAATTTCATCTCGTCCCCGTAGACCTTGGGCACGGCTACCTTTTTGCCGTCCTTCAAAGCCTGTTCCAGCATGGGCACCGTGCGCACCTCCTGATTGTAGGGCAGGTATCCATAGATGGTTTTTGCGTTTTTGTAGGCCTCGCTCTGGACGAACAGCTTACCCAGCTTTTCGCTGCGCTGTACGATCTCTTCCTCGGTCATGGCACGCTTGCGCTCCCGGATGCTGCGGCGCAATTCTTTTTTATCCATTGGTATTCTCCTTTTTTGTATCGCTGCCCCTGAACATCCGGAACCAGAGAATAATGTCGATCTGTCCGTGGATTCCCAGCAGGAATATCTTCCAGAAATAAATCCCCATGACGGCATTTAATGTCACATAAATACTCAAAAGGCTGCCCCAGACGATGGCGCTGATGAGGGCCTTGTTCCAGCGAAAGTCGTGCCAGGCCGAACGCAGGCTCAGCAGCACGATGGCATTGGCGGGAATGGCGTAGAAGAACAACAGGCAGCTGTACTTTTCCAGAAAGTCGAAGGAGGAAAGAACCACAAAGGCAAACAGCGCCACGAACCACACCAGCGTGGAAGACAGGGCCAGAATTACATTCTTGTTGGCCTTGCGCTTGAGCGCTTTCTCGGACACCTGGGTCATGGCCTTTTCCAGGGTGCCGGGGTTGCCGGGCAAAGCCTCGGGGTCCACCAAAAGGTCGTTCACGGTGATGTCAAACTGAGCGGCCAGCTGCATGAGCGTCAGTACATCCGGCACGGACTCGCCCCGCTCCCATTTGGAAACGGCCTTATCGGAATAATTCAGTTTTTCCGCAAGCCCCGCCTGGGTCAGGCCGGCCCGTTTGCGGTAGGCGGCGATATTCGCACCGATCTGGTATTTCAGCTTCTCGTCGTCCATGGTATGCCTCCAAGTCGTAATCACACATAGTGTACCACAAATCAGAGGGGTTTGCAACTCAAAAAGCGCTGTGCTTTCGGCACAGCGCTTTTAGATTCTACTACACACAATCACCCTTCCCGCCAAAGACCTCACCCACCAAAACCACAAACACAACACAAAAAAACAACAAACAACAAA
>CAMGCA010000346.1 GCA_946011705.1 uncultured Clostridia bacterium
CCCGTGGGCGAAAAGCATAAGGACTGGGACGAACCCATGACCTGCCCCAAAGCGCAGGTCACCGCCCAAATGGAAGTCGCCATGCCCATGTTCAACCTGGCCTTCAAGTGTGAGCCCCTGGGCACCGGCGACGAAGCCATCCGGGAGGAAATGGTGGCCGATCTGGCGGCGGAGGCTCTGTTCGGCGAGTCCTCGGAGCTATATCTGAAGCTCTATGAGGAAGGCTTGATTGATTCCTCCTTCGGCGGCGGCTTCGAGACCATCGACGGCTGCGCCATGCTCCTGTGCTCCGGCGACAGCGAGAACGCCCCTGCCGTCCGGGAGGCGATTCTTGCCCAGGCGGAGAAGCTCAGCCGGGAGGGTCTGCCGGAAAGCGACTTTCTTCGCATGAAGCGCAGCGCTCTGGGCCGCCGGATTCGGGGCCTTGACAGCTTTGACGCCACCTGCTTCCGGGTCTGCGCCTATCAGTTTTCCGATTTTGACTATTTCCGCTTCCCGGAGGTCTACCGGCAGATTACCGCTGACGAGATCATCGCGTTCCTCAGCCGGGTCGTGAAACGGGAGCGGTGCTGCCTGTCCATCATTGAACCTGTTTGCGAAGGAGGGGAAAAGCCATGAATCCCAGCAATTTTTCTTCCATTTCCTTCCCGTTTTTGGGAGTGGAAATGAATCCGCCCAGAGTCTTTTCTCTGGGGCCTCTGAACATCCACTTGTACGGCCTCGCCATCGGACTGGGCCTGATTCTGGCAGTCATGTACGTCTGCCGCCGAAGCAGGGAATTTGGTCTGAAAGAGGACGACATCCTGGATGGCGTGCTCTGGATTACCCCCTTCGCCATTATCTGCGCCCGGATTTACTATGTGGCCTTCTCCTGGAAGGACTACGCGGATAACCCCCTGTCGGTGTTCGCCATCTGGGAGGGCGGCATTGCCATCTACGGCAGCGTCATCGGCGCGGTGATCGGCGTGATCGTGTTATGTAAAGTGAAAAAGCTGAAAGTCGCCACGGTGCTGGATGTGACGCTTTTGGGCTTCTTCATCGGACAGATTTTGGGCCGCTGGGGCAACTTCTTCAACCGGGAGGCCTTCGGCGCTGCAACGGACAGCTTCTTCCGCATGGGCCTTTACAATACCGTCACCGCTCAGTGGGAGTATTATCACCCCACCTTCCTGTATGAATCCGTTTGGAATCTGGTGGGCTTCATTCTGCTGCACTTCCTGTCCAAGTGGCGGCAGTACGACGGACAGATTGCGCTGGGCTACGCTGCCTGGTACGGTCTGGGCCGGTGCTTCATCGAGGGGCTTCGGGTGGACAGCCTGTACTGGGGCCCCTTCCGGGTCAGTCAGGTGCTGGCGGGGCTGACCTGCGTTGCCGCTTCCGCTATCCTGCTGTGGCAGGCCTTCAAGCCCCATGACCCGGCGAACCTGTTCGTCAACCGGGTGGTTCCTGCGGATGAACCCAAAGAAGAACCGAGAGAAAACTAAAGAATAAGGCTGTCATTGCGAACCAGTGACCGAAGTCACTGGTGTGGCAATCCGTACCCCAGATAAGGAGAACGGATTCCCACGCCAGTAAAGCGCACTGGCTCGGAATGACAGCCGTTATTTATTGTTCAATTAACGCGATATGCACGGTATCCAGCTGGGACTTGTCCACGGTGGTGGGGGCGCCCATCATCAGATCCTGAGCGTTCTTGTTCATGGGGAAGGTGATGACCTCCCGGATAGACTCCTCGCCGGTGAGCAACATAATCAGACGGTCAACACCGGGAGCCGCGCCGGCATGGGGAGGCGCACCGTAGGTGAAGGCGTTGTACATAGCGGGGAACTTGGCCTTCACGTCCTCCTCGCCCAGCCCCACCATCTCGAAGGCCTTGACCATAATCTCCGGGTCGTGGTTCCGGACGGCGCCGGAGGCGGACTCGTAGCCGTTGACCACCAGATCGTACTGGTCGGCCTTGATATTCAGCAGCTTCTCGGTGTCGCCCTCGGCATCCTCCAACGCCTTCAGGCCGCCCTGGGGCATGGAGAAGGGGTTGTGGCAGAATTCCAGAGCGCCGGACTCCTCGCCGATTTCGTACATGGGGAAGTCCACGATCCAGCAGATGGCGTACTGCTCCTCGTCGAAGTGACCGGGAATGCGCTTACCCAGCAATGTGCGGATGACACCGGCGGTTTTCTGCGCCACAGCCTTCTTACCCGCGGCCATGCACACGAAGGAGCCGGGCTTCAGGTTCAGCTTGGCGGTCAGGGCCTCGGTGCAACCCGTCAGGAACTTGGAAACGCCGCCGGTGAGCTGACCGTTCTCGTCCACTTTCACCCAGCAGGCCTTGTTGCCGGTCTGCACTTCCACATCGGCAAGCAGCTTGTCGATCCACTTCCTGGCCTGGGTGAAGTTGTCCACCGCCACAGCCTTGACGGTTGCGCCCTCGAAGGGGCCGAAGCCGCAGCCCTGCACCTCGGCGGAAATGTCCTCAATCTCCAGATCAATCCGCAGGTCGGGCTTATCGGAGCCGTAGCGCTCCATGGCCTCGTTGAAGGGGATGTGGCGGAAGGGAGCCTGAGACACCCGCTTATACTTGCCGAACTTTTCAAACACGGGCACCAGCACGTCTTCCAAAGTGGACAGCACATCCTCCTGCGTAGCAAACGCCATCTCCATATCCAGCTGGTAGAACTCGCCGGGGGTCCGGTCGGCCCCGGCGTCCTCGACGCGG
>CAMGCA010000347.1 GCA_946011705.1 uncultured Clostridia bacterium
GGCTCCAGCTTCATAGTGCGCCTCGTTTGAGGTAATCAGTTGCTTGCCAGTGGCGTCGTGGGGCTCGCCCAGAGCCATGGCGGTTGCGAAGACGGCCGAACCGATATGCGCCACCGCGCGGTAGTAGGTGTCATCATAATCCACGGTATGCATCATGGTTCCGTTGCACAGAGCACCCATCAGTGCAGAGGTCTTGCTGCCGTCAATCCACAGCGTAGTCTCCGGGTTGCCTCCGAACTGGTCCACCGTATCCTTGATCCACTTGCACTCTTTCTTTGCAATGACGAAGCCAGCGATCCCGCCTGCAAGGGAATCCGCCATGGTGGTCTTTGCCTTCCATACTACCTCTGCAGGGATGTCTTCATACTTCAGGTCTGCAACGAATTTTGCCAGTTGCCGAGTTTCATTCATGGTATTTTCCCCCTATTTCTTTTCATTTATTTCAAGGAAACTAGTCCTCCTTGACCCAGTGCTTCAACTGTCCTGTCAGGTAACAGCTCGGCATACTGCAATCCATGCATTGAGGTGAGAAAATGGCGGGCAAGCGGGAACCCTTGACCGATTCCGCTATTGCCACGGCAGCTTCGACCTGCTCTTTGCTGCCTTCCACCGCAATGCTCACGGCGCCCTCCGCTCCACTCCCACCGCCTGCAGAGAATTGAGTTGCCTTGACGCCGCACAGCTGTTCCAGCGCCTGAATCTCCGTCACTGCCGTAGCCGTAAATGCAAACAGCCTGGACTTTACCCCCATGGCATAGTCGATCCCACGGTTTACCGTTCTGGCCGCCTCCTCCAGAGACCCGGCAACCAGCTTTTCCAGCCCGCACGGCGCGATCAGTTCAAATCCGTTGCGGCGCTGCGCCGCCACCATACGTCCAATCGTGCCGTACTCATCCACACTGCCGATCTGCACCGCTACCTTGCCGGATGCGTCGATTCCGTTGACGCCCTTGATATACACGTCCCCCGGCCCCATGTTTTCCGGCAGATCAGTGAGACCCAACCCGGAGGGCCGATGGCCTTTATGCAGAACGTCGGTATGAGGATAGGGTCACGGAGCGCCCCGGGCGCCTGCCGCCCCCGCTGTCCCTGCCCCGACCCGCCGATAATCCGTCGGGCTGTCCTCGGAATTGTCGCCTTACGCACCACCGGACCTTCCGGAAGGTTTTCCACCTCGACTTCCACGGAGTTGATCCCTCTGGAGTGGCCGAAGCGGACAATTCCGGTCTTCCGGGGATTCGGTCCGCACACCTGATTTACCACCGTTCCGTCGATCATTGCGGCAACCGTGGTGCAGATGGTCCCGGTACCCGTATAAGTTTCCACAGGCATCTGGTTGTACATAATGCGCGCCAGAAAATCCAGATCCTCTTTTCGGATGATTTTTCCGCTGGCATAGTCTGCATAGTCCTCGGCAGGAGCGACAAAGGAGAGCATAGGACGGAGCGGGCTTACATCTGCTGCACATTCCCCTTCCTGAATGAATCCGCAGCGGAGGGCAGCGGCGGCACGAATTGCCTCCAGCTTGTCCATCAGCTTCTGGTCAGCTGCAATTTCAGGCCTGGATTCATGTCCCGTAATTCCGATATCAGCCGCTTTTACAAAGCATACGGAGTTTGCGATATCCACAATGGAGACCGTCACGTCTCCCACTCCGGGCACATGGAGGGTATCCACCGGGTTTCCTGTGGGAAGCAGTTTTCCCGTGGCTGAGCCATAGGTCATTTTATAGTCCAGATCAATGCGGGAGCCGGTACCCGGAACGCCGTCCAGCACATAGTCTCCGGAAACTACTGCATTGCCGTCCTTGGTCTCCACCCGCTCGATCAAGATCTTCTGGGTGTTCACATTGTGCACGCGGACCGTGGTATAGGGCTCCTGAGGAATCACCATTCCCTCGTCAATGGCATAGGGACCGACGGCTGCCGAAATATTGCCGCAGTTGGAGTTCCAGATGACCTTGGCCTGGGTCAAATGCACCTGCCCGAAGTTGTAATCCACATCCGCGTCCTCCCGGGTAGGCGGGCCGATAATGGCAACCTTGCTTGTGGTGATATCGCTTCCGCCCAGTCCGTCAATCTGTCGGAGATCCGGGCTGCCGAAAACCGCGAGAATGATCCTGTCCCGCAGCTCAGGCTCCTGAGGAAGTTCATTCCGTTTGAAAAATACCGCTTTGCTGGTACCGCCGCGCATGATTGTGCAGCGGAATTTAAGCTGTTCCTGCATATTGGCCCCTCCTTAGCAATTCTCAGGCTGATTAAAAGACCGCTCCAGGGCTCTGAACTCCTGAAGCCCTATCATTCGGTTAAAGGTGGGGAAATCCACCAGCCGGTCTTGAAGCCCCCTGGTGCTCCCCCGCTGGTCCAGCTCCCGCACGATGTACAGGCACGCTTTTGTGGCGGCATACAGCGGGACCACAGGATAGATAACCAGCTTATAGCCCATGGCACGCAGCTCTTCCGCCGCCAGGAACGGGGTTTTCCCGTTATCCACCATATTTGCCAGCATGGGAACCTTTAATTCGCGGTTAATCAATTCCATCTCTTCCCGAGACTGAGGAGCTTCAAAAAAGATCACATCGGCACCGGCCGCTATGTATGCCCGGGAACGCTCGATCGCCGCCTCAATTCCCAGAACCGCTCTGGCATCTGTACGGGCGATAATAACCAGATCCGGCTCCTGACGCGCCTTGACGGCCGCCCGCCGCGTGGGCC
>CAMGCA010000348.1 GCA_946011705.1 uncultured Clostridia bacterium
CCGATGAACCCCACCACCGTGTTGACCAGGAAGGGCTGGAACCGCTTGGCAAAGCCATAGCACCGGGCCTCCATGGTAACCTGATCGGTATTGTGATGGGCATTGGAACTCAGTTCGGAACCCTGCCCGGTTTCAAAATACATGACATTGGGTCCCTCCGCGGTGCCCTCCTTCAGCAGCAGCTGCCGGGCTTCCTCCAGGGTTGCAGCACTAAAGCCAAAGGCCTCGTTACCCTTCTGGCTGCCGGCAATGGACTGAAAAATCAGGTCGCAGGGCGCCCCGGCCCGGACAGCCTTCATCTGGGCGGTGACGTGGGCCAGCACGCAGATCTGGGTGGGAATCTGCCAATGCTCCTTGATCTCCTGAAATCTGCGCAGCACCTTGCCCACCTGCTCCGGACTATCCGTCACCGGGTTCAGACCGATGACCGCATCTCCCGCGCCGAAGCTCAGTCCTTCCAGCGTGGAGGCCGTGATACCCTCCGGGTCGTCGGTGGTGTGGTTGGGCTGGAGGCGGCAGGAAAGGGTTCCCGGCAGGCCGATGGTGGTGTTGCAGTGGGCTGTGATGTGAATTTTATTCGCAGCGTAGATGAGGTCAAGGTTGCCCATGAGCTTGCACACCGCCGCCACCATCTCACTGGTGAGGCCCCGGCTGATCTTGCGGATATCGTCCCCGGTGGTAGCTTCGTCCAGCAGCCATTCCCGGAACTCCGCCACCGTCCAGCCCCGGATTTTTCGGAACACCGCTTCGTTCACATCATCCTGAATGATGCGTGTAACCTCGTCCTCCTCGTAGGGAACGGCGGGATTCTCCCGCAGATCCCCCAGGGTCACGGCGGACAGCACCACCTTCGCCGCCACCCGCTCCTGGGCAGTTTCTGCCGCCAGCCCCGCCAGCTTATCGCCGGTCTTTTCCTCGTTGGCCTTGGCGAGAACTTCCTTCAAGTCCCGGAATGTATAGGTTTTTCCCAGCAATGTGGTTTTCAGCTTCATATTCTTCATCCTTTTGGAGTGAAATTGATAACCTGTACCGTCTGGCGGGGGCAAGCCCCCGCCCTACCTTATTTACCAGCCTTTTTCTGGATCATCAGCAGGTACAGCATACTGCTCATGCGGTTCAGCGCCTGGGGGATGTCCTGCCGGGTGAGATTTCCCTCCCGGTCGGAAAAGGCATTCATCGATGCCAGCTCCGCTTCCCGGGCGGCACACCGTGCGCGGTTCAGCCTTGCGATGGTCAAACCGTCAGTGAAAGACGGCATGAAGTGGGGCTGGCCGTAGTATTCCTGAGGAAAATGGCTGCGCTTGCGCTGCTCGCTTTCCGTCAGGCCGCAGAGGGTGTCCCATTTGAGGGGTTCCCCCATTACCTCACAGCGGATAATTTGCCGGGCAAGCCCCAGAATCTCTCCAACCGGGTTTTCCAGCCCCTTGTCTGCCAGCTGGCAGAGGATCAGTTCCGATTCCAGCGTGTCCATTTTCCCCCGGAAGACGATTCTGGGGTGGTTTTTCGGCACCCGCACATCCCCATTCAGATGGGTCATATGCTCCGGCTTTTCCTCCACATAGCCGCCGCTCAGCAACCGATATCGCTGGGGCTTGGCCTGCTCCGCCGGGAGAATCTCAATGCGCTCCCGGCTCAGCCAGTCCCGGGCGGAGCTGGTCAGCTGGTCGCCCTTGCCGAGATAAAACACCCGCTTTCCGTCCCGGTTGCGAATATTGGCCCGAACCGCTTCCTCGCTGTAGAGCATTACTTACCGGCAGGGGGCGTGGGATTGCTGCGGCCCTTGGGGAGAATCGCGTCCACTTCCATGTGGGGCCGGGCGATGACGTGGACGGAAATCAGCTCGCCCACCTTTTCCGCCGCTGCCGCGCCGGCATCCGTGGCAGCCTTCACAGCGCCCACGTCCCCGCGAACCATCACCGTCACCAGGCCGCCGCCCACCTGCTCCTTGCCGACAAGCTGCACGTTGGCGGATTTCACCATGGCATCCGCCGCTTCAATGGCGCCAACCAGGCCCTTCGTTTCGATCATACCAAGAGAATTCGTGTCCATTTTCTTCGTCCTTTCCAATTACTCCACCGGTCTTTCCGCCGCTTCCGCCACAGCTGAGGCGAAGGCCCCACAGGCCGCGTCGCAGGCGCTCTGGGTGCCGGACAGCAGGCCGCCGCCAAAATTCGTCTCGCTGGGCGGGGCGTATAGTTTACATAACTTCACATCTGCCGCCTTCATAGCCGCGTCCATGGCGTACATTCCTTCCAGCGGCGGGGCAATGAGGTAGGCCAGCGCCGAACCCACGGGAACCCCCGCTTCTTTCGCCAGAAACGTACCCACGCTGCTGACAGTGTGCGCAAGATACGGCACTTTATGCGTTTCCTCGAAACCCACCCGCTGCAATTCCGCTAGCGCCGCCTCCATGCCGCTGCGGACAGCTCCCGGGGTCTGGGCGGCGAGAATGCCGATGACCTCTCCGGCATTGGGCGTGGAGGCGTTGGCGGCCCCGGCGTAGAAGCTGCGGCCGTAGGCCACCTCCACCTCGGCGGCTTTTGTGGCCGCGTCCAGGGCGATATAGGTGGCGTCATCGCAGTCCGTGGTCAGCAGCCCCAGTGCCGGATATCCCTTCGGCGCGCCAAGGGCCTCGCCCAGCGCGGGGCTGGCTGTAGCCAGATAGCGAACCGCCAGAACCTGAACTGGAAACATACTCCCGCCTACAAG
>CAMGCA010000349.1 GCA_946011705.1 uncultured Clostridia bacterium
CTGCGCCGTGTGGCCGCTTGTTTTCCTTCACAAATTCCTCTCCGGATCACTTCATCTAAATCGTCCGGAATGTCCACCTGCACATTCCAATTACTCTCCATAGACCAGCATCCTTTCCTTAAGGGATCTCAGCCCCCGGTAATACAGAGACTTCACGCTGTTCTCCGATTTTCTGAGAATCTGCGCAATCTCCGCGAAGGTCATATTTTCATATACTTTTAAAACAATGACCGTGCGGCTCTTGCCGTCCACCTGGGACAATGATTCCTTGACCCATATGGCATCTCCCCAGCGCTCCTCTTCCATAACCGGAGTGTCCAGAAGTTCTTCGTCCCATGCAACGGCACGGGCGTGCTTACGCAGAAAGCTGGCAGCGGTATGGGTCAGGATCCGGTAAAACCAGGGGTAAAACTTATTCCGGTCCTTCAGGTGGGCCTTGGCCACGTACGCCTTACACACCGCTTCCTGCACGATATCCTTGGCATCTTCCGCATTACGGACATATCCATAAGCCACTCGGTAAAATGAGCCGCCTTTTTCTTCGATCAGTGCTAAAAATTCTTCGTCTGACAGTTGGGTATGTTCTCTTTGCAGCTGCATTCGGCGAATAACCTCCTTTCACATAGTAAGACACGGTTCAGCTGTAGATAGTTGCAGCTTTTTTAAAAAGTTTTTTGATTGCTGTATTTTTGAAAAGAAAAAAATGCCGCCCGTTCCGACCTCTTACAAGTCAGAACGGACGGTATTTAAGAAAAGCAGGACTAAACCATACCCATAACACGGAACAGATAAAGCCACAGCGTCAGGGTAAATGCGCTGAAAAAAGTGGTAAGCATCACAGTGCTGGCGCTCAAAGTACCCTCGTGACCCATGCCCCGGGCCATGACGAAGCAACTGACTGTGGTGGGGCTGCCCAGCATAGCCAGAACCGCCACCAGCTTGTCGTCTCTAACACCCATGGTCACTGCCGCCGGAAGGAAGAGCGCACAAAACACCACTAGCTTCAGCGCCGTCGCCGTCACCGCCGGCCGCCAGCAGTCGGCGGCCTTTTTCCAATCAAAGCTGGCGCCCAGGGCCATCAAACCCAGAGGTGTGGCAGTAGCAGACACACTGCTCACCGTCTTCTGCAAAATAGGCGGGAATGGTACTTTCAGCAGGGTCCACACCAGTCCAGCCACGATACCCAGCAGAATGGGGTTTGTGACGATTCCCTTCAGCGCTCGCTTCAGGGCCGCCCGCGCAAGGCCCTTCTCGCCGGGTCTGGTAAGGGAGAGCTCTACCACCGCCGCTACATTGTACAGAGGAACCGCCCCGATAATCACCAAGCTGGCCGCCCCTGCAGTACCGTAAAGGTTCTCCAGGAAGGCGGTGCCCAGCAGGGCGATACTGCTGCGGTAGCTGGCCTGGACGAACTCTCCGCGCATGGGTCGATTCCGGATCGCCTTGCTGATGACTACAGAGATGAAGATGGAGAGGAGACTGACCAGAAAGCAGAACAGCACAAAGGGCAGATCCCATACCGCAAAAAAATCCGACTCCACCAGATCCCGAAACAGCATGACAGGCAGGCTCACCTTAAACACAAAGGCATTCAGCCTGTCCGCCAGCGGCTGATCGAAAAAGCCAATCCGCCGGAACACCGCACCCAGCACCATCAGCAAAAAGATAGGCACAGTGGCATTAAACCAGTACACCAAATCCGCCATAATATAATCTGCCTCCGCTTAACCGCTTTATTATAGCGGTTCCTCTCTGCCGGTGCAAGAGGCAGACTGGTTTCAACGTCTGACTTTCAGTCAACAGGCATATATAAAAAGTATCTGGGAGGTGCTGCAGCATGAGATGCCGGGTTTCAGAACTGCGCTACAAGGAGATCATCGACATGGCCGACGGCAGCCGGTACGGTTTTGCAGGCGATGTAGAGGTGGATCTGGAAACAGGACAGGTCACCCAACTGATCGTTCCGGGCCGCCTGCGTCTGTTTGGCCTGCTTGGCCGGTGGGAAGACACCATCTTCCCCTGGTCCTCCGTGCGCCGCTTCGGCGCGGACACCATTTTGGTGGAGCGTGGCCTGATTCGACAGGAAAGGCCGAGAGAATAAGTAAGATTTCCGCGGTTCCTCCATTGTTTATTCCCTGGATTCGTGCTATACTTTATAATTGTTTTTAAGTCAAAGCGCCGGGAGGAACGCACATGTGTGGTATCGTTGGATTCGTTGGTCGGGAAGAGGCCCCCCCTATCCTGTTGGACGGCCTGTCCCGCTTGGAATACCGCGGATATGACTCCGCGGGCATCGCGGTATATGATCCGCAACTCGGTCTTCAGGTGGAAAAGGCCAAAGGCCGCCTGAAGGTACTCTATGATCTGACCCAAGGCGGCAGTACCGTCCATGGCACTCTGGGTCTGGGCCACACCCGGTGGGCTACCCACGGGGAGCCTTCAGATGTAAACTCCCACCCCCAGATCAGCCAGGACGGCCGGTTTGCTGTGGTACACAACGGCATCATTGAGAACTATGTGGCCCTGCGGGAGTTTCTCCAGTCTGAGGGAATCCACTTTGTGTCCCAGACCGACACGGAAGTGGTGGCTCAGCTGCTGGAATATTATTATAAGGGAGACCTGCTGGATGCGGTGGTCAAGACCCTCTCCCGTATCCAGGGTGCCTATGCTCTGGGTATTCTTTGCTCTGACTGCCCTGACC
>CAMGCA010000350.1 GCA_946011705.1 uncultured Clostridia bacterium
CATGTTTTATGAAGGCTGTCACCCCGTGCGAGGGCGCTTATACTCAAACCCGATTAAAACCTTTCAATCAGGTTTGAGTATTACTCCAAAACGTGCTCAAGACCCATCTGCAAAATGGTCTTTACATGGTCGTCCGCCAGGGAGTAGAGGATGTTCTTGCCCTCCCGGCGGAATTTGATCAGCTGCATCTGCTTGAGAATGCGCAGCTGGTGAGAAATCGCGCTCTGACTTAAAGACACCTTGTCTGCGATGTCCGTGACGCACAGCTCCTCCACCGCCAGCAGCGAAAGAATATGCACCCGTGTGGCGTCCGCGAAGCCCTTGAACAGCTCGGCAATGTCCTCCAGCGTCTCTTTTTCCGGAATCCCCTGCACGCGACTCCCTCCTCCGTAAGCTTTCCCTCTATTTTACCGTAGAAATGAAAAATATGCAACCATTTCTTTCCGGTTTTTCCCCGCCGTCGCCGCCTGTCTCGATATCGGGAACAAATGCGACAATTTCTATTAACTTTTTCTTAAATGTCTATGCAAACGGAGAGAAATGTGTTATAGTATATAGGCTTTATGATCTGGTTTTATGCTCATTTTGAAAGAGGCGATTGATTTTGAACGATTTATCCCGAATTTCCGTGGTTCTTCCCTCCCTCGACCCCGACGAAAAGCTCATTGCCGTGGTGGATGGACTACTGGAATATGGCTTTACCGATATTATTCTGGTCAACGACGGCAGCAAGGCCGAAAACCTGCACTATTTCACCGATCTTGCCGCCCTGCATCCGGAGATCACCCTGCTCCATCATGAAGTCAACAAGGGCAAGGGTGCGGCGCTGAAAAACGCCTTCCGGTATTTCCTCGACAATCGCCCCGAGGGTCTGGGCGTTGTCACTGTGGATGGCGACAACCAGCACCACCCGGAGGACACCAAAGCCTGCTGCCAGCATATGCTGGAAACCGGCCGGGTCACCCTGGGCTGCCGGGACTTTACGCTGGACCACGTCCCCGCCCGTAGCCGCTTCGGCAACCACACCACCTCCGCCATCTTCAAGCTCTTCGTGGGCATGACCATCTCCGACACCCAGACCGGCCTGCGGGCCATCCCCCGGGATGTGGTGGAAAAGATCGTAACGGTTTACGGCGACCGGTTCGAATACGAAACCAATATGCTGCTGGCCTTCAAGGACAAGGGCATCGACTTCGATGAGGTGAAAATCCGCACCGTCTACATTGAGGAGAACAAAAGCTCCCATTTCCGGGTGATTCACGACTCCTGGCGGATCTACAAGCTGATTCTGTCCCACTTCTTCCGCTACACCCTCAGCTCCCTTGTAAGCGCGGTGGTGGATACCCTGTGCTACGGACTGCTGGACAGCATTCTTCCTCTGACCGGCATGGCCCTGACCGCCACGGCAGGCGTGGGCGCGAGAGTCGTGTCGTCGCTCCTCAACTTCTTCCTCAATAAGAAGCTGGTATTCCAGACGGAGGTGGACACCAAAAAGGCCATGCTCAAGTATTATATGCTGGCTCTGCCCCAGATGGCGGTGCAGGTGCTGCTGACTCAGGGCGTGTACATCCTGCTGCACATCCGCGACAGCGCCGGTGTCCTGCGCACCGTCATCTACGCCATCGTCATGACGGTGCTGTACTTCGTAAGCTACATGATCCAGCAGCGCTGGGTCTTCGCTCCCCAGAAATCCAAGTGAGAGGTAACACTATGAGTAAGAAAAACATGAATCCAACGCCGGAAAACGATGCCGGAATGCCGCCCAAGAAGAAGAAAAAGGGCAGCGGTCTGCTGGGCCGGATCATCCGCCGGTTCTTCCTTGTGCTGTTCACGGTGGTCATTCTGGCTGTGGCCGCCCTAGTTCTGGTGATGAATCTGGTGTTCAACGGCCCCTCCCCCGCCGCCCGGGATATGCTGACCATGACCCTGATCGAGGCCAGCGCCACCAAGTGGGTGCCCGCCCTGTTTCTCGGGGAGGATACCGTTGCGGAAATCCGCACAAGCAAGGTGGAGAATACCGGTCTGGAGGATGAAGTCACCGACACCACAAAGGTCATCATTCAGGCGAACAATGTGATTACCGGTGAAAGCAACGAGTGGGACAACTATCCCGACGGCGTTCGCATTGAGCACCGTTTCGGCGATACCTACAACGCCCACATCATGATCGTCCGTGACCCGGCGCAGGTCTATATGGGCATCTCCACCGATCAGGGCTTCTCCACCGCCATTCCCGGCAAGCGTCTGACGGAGGTAATGGAGGAGAACCCCGACTGCGTTGCCGCCATCAATGCCGGTGCCTTTAACGATGACGGAACCGGCGGCTCCTATGTGGGCAGCACCCCGCTGGGACTGGTCATGTCCGACAGCAAGTGCGTCTGGACCAGCGGAAAGCAGCCCGGCCTGGAGGGCTTTGCCGGCTTTACCGAGGATAATATTCTGGTGGTCTCCAAGACCAACCTGACCCAGGCTCAGGCCGAGGAAATGAAGATCCGGGACGGCTGCTGCTTTGGCCCTGCGCTGCTGGTAAACGGTGAAGTCAACCTGCAGGCATACAACGACCCCTCCGGCAAGGGCAATCCCCGCACCGCCATCGGTCAGCGCAGCGACGGCTCTGTTATTTTCGTCTGTGCCGGCGGTCGTCAGGTCGGGTCGCGGGGTGCCAGCTCTGCCGATCGCATGGATATCGTGCGGG
>CAMGCA010000351.1 GCA_946011705.1 uncultured Clostridia bacterium
GAACAACACGCTTACCGATATGATGCTTTGCATTGCGCAGCGTGGAACTTCCGTAGCAATAGGCGGTTGCATACCGAGAAACCGGCATGTGAACCAGCAGTGTGTTTATGATTTGCTTTTGAATGGACTTGAGTAAAGGATCTGGGACAGAAAGCTCACGACAACCACCATTCTTTTTTGGGAGCTTCACAGTATGGTAGTGCTTTCCAAGATTGTTGCTGACAGCATACATAGTCTTGGCACTGATGCCCAAGTCTTGTTCGAGGGAGGAAAGCTCCCTGTATATAATCATGAAACTTTCCTCCCTTCCTGTTCTGGAACAATACAATGATGTATGGGGAACTGCGCAGGGGTATCCAGAAGCACACGCAAGTGTGCTGAAATACCGCAAGCAGTTCGTCTGAGTGAAGCGAATGAGAAGATTCTTTGCCTGCCGACAGCGACTCGCTGCCGGTGCCAACCAAAGTCGACATAAGCTATTGTTCCAATGCGATTATAGCGTAGCGCATTTCAAACTTCAAGACCGATCTGAATAATTCAGGCTGTCAGTTGGGAGTGGGGGCAGCCCGAAAGCTGCCCCCACAGGTTGGATTATTCCTCGTCGTAGCTGTCTTCCGGCAGCTCAAACTCGTCGTCTTCCTGATAGTCCGCATCGGGATCAGGTTTCACTTGCTGGGATTTTTTCTTGGAACTGCTCAGCATAAGAAAGCCGCCAATGCCGCCTGCGGCCAGAAGGACAACCGGCAGGAGTGCAGCCAAGTTGCCGTTCCCTTTTTCTTCCGTCACCACAGAAGGCTCAGTAGGCTGTGTCTGCACCGGTTCGGTGGGAGCCGGTTCTGTGGGCTTCTGGGATTCGGTATAGTCCTTCAATTCATCTTCGTCCAGCAGATTGAGCAGATCTGCTTCATCCACCTGATTCAGAAAATGGACGGTTTGATTCCCATTATCATCCCGGTCGATGATAATGTAGAAATAGTTGCCGTCTCGGGTTGTCACCGTGATAAACTGCTTACCGGATGCGGTGATCATGTCGTCCACCAGATTCATGTTGCCCTCCGGTGTCAGCGGGGGCAGGGGTTCTTCGTTTTCATTGGACTGGGCAGATGCCGGGACTGCAATCAGGCTCATGCAGAGCAGTGCAGTCAGAAACAGGGAAAAGAGTTTACGCTTCATCTTCGATTTCCTCCATAGAAGTGGTATTTGTGTTTTCGGTTTTGGGCTTGATGATTTCTTCGGGAATCTCGCCGGCAGGCAGACCATGCCCGAGGGACTGAAGCAACTGCGCCAGCTGGTCAGGGGGCAGGTTTGCGGCGTGTACGATGTCGTGGATTTCGGTATTCTCACGCTCTTTGTACAGCCGGTCCAGCTCTTTGAATTTGGCATCCCACTCGTTGCGCTTGCGCAGAGCGCGGTCACGATCTGCACCGAGTTTGTCCAGTTTAATACTCATTTCAAATCTCCTTCACATAGTTGAGAATCCCTGACTACATGCCGGGGATTCTGCCATAGCAGTAGAAGTGCTGCTGCCAGTAGGCCGTGTTGATACTGCTGATTTTCACGGGACTTCCGCAATGAATCATTTTCCCATCTCCCAGATAGATGCCGACATGGGACGCTCCACTGGTATTGTAGGTTCCCTGGAAAAAGATCAGGTCACCGGGTCGTGCTTGGGATGCGGAAATGATGCTGCACTGCCGCCGCCAGCTTTCTGCGGTAAGACGTCCGAAGTTGAAGCCAGCACCGCAGTTGTTGACCACATAGGACACAAAGCCGGAGCAGTCGAATCCGCTGGGACTGTACCCTCCCCAAACATAGGGTGTACCCAGGTATTGTTCTGCCTTGGCAATCAGCTGAGCGGCTTTCCCAGTGGCCTCAACCTCTACGGAATCCAGGATACTTCCGACATTCAGATAGAAGTAGGGGTTAAAGCTGTTGTTCCGATAGCTGAAAGAAAGTGTCATTTTGCCCGCACTGCCAATCTGCGCGATGGGCTGTCCCTTTGTGACTTCGGTGCCAACGGGAACGGTGATATTGGTGCAGCCGCCGATTTTCACGGTGTAGCCCTTTTCATTCTTGAGGGTAATCACACCCCCGGCAATCCTCACTACTTGCCCATCCATGACGGAAAGCACCGGCGTGCCGCTGGGGACAAGAACCTCCATCTGGCTGTTCTCAATCACCATATCTCCGGAGCACTGATAGCCATATCCATATAGAATGCCATTGTGCCAATTCAGGTCAACAGGAGAACCGAACATGATGCGATTGCCCCTGGTGATCTGGTAGATGTCATACATCTCACGCTGATCGGCATTGAGCCGGTTGAGCAGGATGCTCTCAAAGTCGGAGGTGGTGAGGGCGACATAGCAGATGTCCACGGATTCTTCCTCGGTGATGGTAATGGAGCCGCCATTACCGCCAGCATAGTAGGCATCCCATGTCTGGTGCCCGTGATTCAGAGCGGCCTGATGGCTGGCATAGTCCACATCGAAGTCCACACCGTACCGGGGAAAGTTGCCGGTATCGTACACCTTGTAGAGCGTGCCATTCATGATGATTTCAGTACCCATGGGCAGACGGGGATTGTTTGCATCTACTGCGATGGTATGGTTTGCTCGCGGATAGACACCGGAGGCGGTGGGACCACCAGACCATATTCCGCAGCAGATGGGGCAGCTGCAATAGGCACTT
>CAMGCA010000352.1 GCA_946011705.1 uncultured Clostridia bacterium
ATATAGTATAGCATATCTTTGTATTTAGTTAAAGTGCTTTATTAAGAAATAGTATGACAAATGCGTGCTTCCTGATCTGTATTACGCCGGTCTATCTTCTTTCCGCGTTCAGTTCGTCCACCACAATGTCTGGGTAAGGATTGGCGATAACCGTCTTGTAGGTGTGGTAGATCACCATGCCGGGCTTACCGCCGGGGATTTTCTTCACCTGCTTTACCGCCGTTACGTCCACCGGTACGTTCTGACCGTCGCCGGTTTCGGAGTAGTAGGCCGCCAGCTGGGCAGCCTGGGTGATGGTGTCGTCTGGAGGCGTGGCTCCACCGCAGGAGATGATGACGTGGGAGCCGTGAACCTTGCTGGCGTGGCACCAGATGTCGTCCTTCCGGGCAAGACGGAAGGTCAGTTCTTCGTTCTGTCGGTTGTTCCGGCCCACATAGATGGGGTAGCCGTCGGTGGATGCAAAGCGCATGGGAGCGAGCTTGCCCTGCCGGGGTTTTTTCCGGCTTCCCTCCGGGCGCAGATAGCCCTGCTCCTGCAATTCCTGCTTGATTTCCTCCAATTCGGCGTCGGTCTGGGCCCGGTTCAGTTCGTCCAGAACACTCTTGAGGTAGCTCAGCTCTGTCTCACCCAGGGTAAGCTGGTGGGTCAGCTCTTTTTCAGCGTTCTTCATCCGGGCGTAGTCCTTGTAGAATTTCGCCGCGTTCTGCTGGGGAGAGAGGATGGGGCTTAAAGGGATCTCCACCGGGGCCATGTTTTCGTCGTAGAAATCCTCGCAGACAATTTTGGTCTGGCCCTTGGTGATCCGGTGGATGTTCGCCGTGAGAATGTCCCCCAGCTGCCGCAGCCGCTCCCGGTCATAGGTGGCTTCCAGCTCCTTTTCCTGAAGAGCCATTTTTCGCGTCAGCCGGGTGCACAGGTTCTGCACCGTTTTGCGCACCGCCTGACTTTTCTGCCGCATGGCGTCCTTCCGATCCCGCACCGTGTAGAAGCTGTCGAGAAGGGCGCCGAAGGAGGTGGCCTCCTGACAGCCGCCGTACTGCCGGATGGGACAGAAGGCGAACTGCTTAGGAGTGCCGTCAGCAAGCGTGTAGACATAAGGCTTTGGATGGTTCAGGTGTTCATGGAAGAACAGGCCCAGCTTGTCCGCCGTGGAATCCACGTCCAGCGAACTGATTCTGGCATCCGTACTTCCGGCGGCGAACAGTGCCGCTTCCCGGCACACCAGCGGGGACAGCCCGCCCAAGGTGTCCATGAGCCGGTCGGACAGAATATCCGCCCCCGGTTCGGTCAATAGGTTTACATAATCCTGAACAATGAGGGGATTTTCCTTTTGTACCGGCTCCGGTTCCTGATAATTCAGCCCCGGCAGGGCGGGACGGCGGGCACTTTCGTCCAGGCCGATTCTTCTCAGGCAGTCCAGAATCCGCCCGTCGGGGCCAAGCAGATAGAGGTTGCAGGTGCGGCCCATCAGCTCGGCCACCAGCTTTTTTTGCACCGGAAAGCCCATTTCGTCGGTGCAGTCGAAGGTAAATGTGGCTGCCCGCTCCATGGGAGGCTGGGCGATTTCCGCCAGCTTTGCCCCCAAAAGATGCTTACGCAGGAGCATACAGAACATGGGCGGCTCCGCCGGATTCTCCGGGGAGGCGGCGGTGAGATGCAGCCGGGGGGCGGTGGGATTGGCGGCAAAGAGCAGCTTTTCCCGGCTTTCCCGGCCCCGCAGATGCAGAATCAAGGTGTCCCGGCTGGGCTGGTGAATTTTGTCCACCCGGGCGCCAATGCACTTTTGCCGCACTTCGTCCAGCACGGCAGTTAGAAAATACGCGTCAAATGCCATATTAACACTCCATGACAGCCTTAAAAAGTTCGTTGATTCGCTGGGTCCGTCCGGCGAGGTACAGTGCCCCGAACAGGGCTTCCAGCCCCGTTGCCTTGGCGTACTCGGCAGGGGTAGCGGATTTCGGCACCGCGTGGACGTGAGCGTTTTTGCCCCGGCGGTAGTAGGCCATTTCTTCCTCCGTCAGCAGGGGCAGCAGCTTGTCCACAAATTTCGCTTGGGCCGTTGCCTTGACCATGGCAATGGTGTCCCGGTGGAGCCGGTCAACGGTGGTCTCGCCCTTGGCGCAGAGGTAGCCCCGGCAGAGAATTTCAAACACGCAGTCCCCCATGTGGGCAAGGCCCAGATTGGAGATGGCGTCAATCTGCTGTTTTGATAAATTCATTTGGAAATAGTTTTCCATAGGTTCCCCCGGTTCACAAGAAATTGGGCGCACAGCCCGGTAAAGGTGCCCGTCACGATGCTCACCGCCATCATCACGGGCAGGTAGGCAAGAAGTCCCGGTGTGGAGGTCAGGAGCACCGCCATAGCCATCTGTCCGATGGAGTGCGCCACGGCCCCCAGCGCACCTGCCACCCAGAGCTGCTTTTTCGTCAGAATTTTCCGCAGACCGATGGTTACGGCAATTGCCAGAGCGCCGCCGGCGGCGGAATAGAAAATGGTGCTGAAATTCCCCGCGAACACCGCCCCCAGAAAGATCCGGGCGGCGAGAACCAGGCAGGCATCCTTCGGCCCCAGGGCAAACACGGCGAACACCGTGACAATATTCGCAAGCCCCAGCTTGATGCCGGGAATGGGCACAAGGGCGGGAATCTGTGCCTCCACCATGAAGATGGTCAGGGCAATG
>CAMGCA010000353.1 GCA_946011705.1 uncultured Clostridia bacterium
CCACCTCGGAGTCAGCCACTTGTTCCTTAAACCGACGAAGCCAACCCGGACCCAACTTGGTGGAGAAGAGAATTTCGCCATCGCGCTCCTCTTTTACGCTGATCCAGCGAATATCCTTTTGGGCAGCCAGAATCATGGGTGCGCTTCCGATGTTGCGTTGCAGATACTCAAAACACCCGGTTTCCTTTATGAGTACATCCAGCATATGCTCCGCATTGGATGTACTTCGGATCAGCACGCCATCCGGGGTGTATTTCCAGTAATCCATGTGATGGCTGCAATGAATCAAATCCAACAGAAATGCAATTTTATCCTGAAGCTCCATTATGATACCCCCATTTTGTTGCTATCGTACCATATTTCCTTGGAAGTTGCAATGTTTTGCAGTTTCAAACCATGAACCCCATTTACAAGGAGGAACAGAAATGCCGGAAATCAAAAAAGTGGTTGCCACCGTGTGGTACAACAAACAGAATATGTACAAGCTTCGCCGGGTGTTCCCGGATGCGGAGTTTGTCTATGTGGATTTCTTTGACAAAGAACGCCTTGCCGAAGAAGTAAAGGACGCAGACGTGGCCATCCTTATGGGGGATGTGGACCCCTGCCTGCTGGGCGAAAACACGCTCAAATGGATTCATTGCGACCACGCCGGGCTGAATGGTTCCGCACGACCGGAGGTTTTTGCCCGGGGCATTCCCGTTACCGGTGCAGCGGGTCGCAGCGCCCCCGTGCTGGCCGAACACTGCATCTACTTCATGCTTCAGGCGTGCTATCATACAAAAGAACTGCTGAAAGCCCAGCAGGAATGCCGCAGGGCAGAGGAGGGCAGAAATCAGTCGAAGGGTCTTTATGGTCGGACGGCAGGCATCATCGGCATGGGCAACAACGGCAAAATGCTGGCTGCGCGTCTGCACGCTCTCGGGATGAACCTTCTTGCCTTTGATAAGTATCCCATCCACGGTTTTGACTATATTTCACAAAAATACTGCGCCAACAACGGCGATACCATTCAGCCGCTGCTGGAGAAATCCGATTTTGTCATTTTGACGCTGGCGCTGACCGATGAAACTTTCCACATGATCAACAAGGATACTCTGGCTCAGTGCAAGGACGGTGCCTTCCTGGTGAATATAGCACGGGGCGGTATCGTCTGCACCGAGGATCTGATGGATGCTTTGAACAGCGGAAAGCTCAGCGGCGCGGGTTTGGATGTGTTCGAGGAGCAGCCCCTCAGCCAGGAAAGCCCCCTGTGGAGGAGGTAAAACGTGTACATTACCCCCCATTGCACGCCTCAGGTGCCTGACCGAGCCGCTGCCAGCATTGAGATCATCCGCGACAACGCCCGCCGGTTTGAAGCCGGAGAGCCCCTGCGGAATCTGATGCGTCCCGAGGATGCCATGAACGGCGAAAAAGCAGAGGGCGGCTGGGCAAAGCTTATGAACAGCAAGATTCCGAAGGAACAGATTCGCATGGAAATGCTAGAGAAATTCTTAGGAAAACGGGGCTGGACAGACCCCAACGAATGGATGTGAAGCAATGAGCAACGCAAAGCATTGGTGGACAAATTACCCTTGGCGAATGGTACAGACCAATTTTCGGGAAATTGATATGGACGGCATTGATGCGGAAAGCTATGCCAAGAGCCTTGCGGATTTTGGCGCAACGGTGGTCACATTGAATGCCGGGGGAATTCTTGCAAGCTACGAAAGCAAGCTGCCCTACCATACCGTGAGCAAATATCTTACAGGCAGCAGCCTGAGGGAAATCGTGGATGCCTGCCATAAGCGAGGAATTCGGGTCATTGCCCGGATGGACTTGTCCAAAATCCCTTATGCGGTGTATGAACAGCATCGTGGTTGGGCATTCAGCACCGCCGCCGGCGGCATCATCAACCAAAACGGCTTTGTCCAGACCTGCCAGAATAGTGAATATCAGCAGGAGAAGGCCATGGAGATTCTGACCGAGCTGTTGACCACCCACCCCTTTGACGGTGTGTACTGCAATATGTCGGGCTTTGTGGCAACGGGGTATGACGGCAGCATTTATGGAATGTGTACCTGTGACCGCTGCAAGGCGGGTTTCAAGGCGGCGTTCCATCTGGATGTGCCGGACAAACTGGATATGAAGAACCCGGTCACCATGCGCTATATGGGTTTCCAAGCGGGCTGCGGCAAAAAGCTCCGGGCTAAAATGACCGCCGCCATCAATGCCATCTCCCCGGAAATCGCGGTGGACAAGGTGGATTACCTGCGCAGCGAATCCCACACGGATATCGATATTCCCATCTGGGTGTACAGCGCCTCCTCCCATGCCCGGCAGACCGCCTTCTCAGGTCTGGTCTGTGACAATGCCAGCGTGGATTACATGGGCTTCCGCTACCGGGAAAGCTCTGTGTCCCCCGGGGTGTCCGCCCTGCGCCAATGGCAGAATTTGGCGAACGCGGGGACGACCAGTGTTTATGTGATTGGCAGGCTGGATAACCACCGGGACAAGTCCACCTTTGAGGCCCACAGGAAGGTATTCCGGTTCCACAAAGCCCAGGAAGCGCTGCTGACCGGGCTGCGCAGTGCCGCCGAGGTTCTGTTGGTGATGAAATCCCAGCAGTCCCGCAGTGACCCCGAAAGCTTCGGCTGGATTCGGGCGTTGACTGCCAGCCACGTTCCATTTGACGAGGCGAAAAC
>CAMGCA010000354.1 GCA_946011705.1 uncultured Clostridia bacterium
GCCGCACCTAAGCCCAAAAAGGAAAAGCCCAAGGGAGGCACCAAGGATACGGACAAACTGATCCGCCGTCTGGAACGGGAAATCGAAAAGCAGGAAGCGGTGATTGCGGAATTTGATGAAAAGATTGAAGCCGCTGCTGCTGACTATCAGGAGCTTACCCGCCTGCTGGGAGAAAAAGAGGACGCGGAAGCGGTGCTGATGGATTTGATGGAGCAATGGGACGCGGCACAGGAGTGATGGTTATGCGGCACCAGGGAACGAAAACAATCGTAACGAAACGGCTGATTCTCCGGCGGTTTACGTTAGAGGATGCGCCTGCCATGTACCGCAACTGGGCTTCCGACCCGGAAGTGACCAAATACCTGACCTGGCCCACCCACAGCAGCGCTGAAGTCAGTCGGCAGGTTTTGATTGATTGGACAGGTCAGTATGAAGATAACACCTTCTACCAGTGGGCGATTGTCCCGAAGGAATTAGGGGAGCCTGTCGGCTCCATTGGCGTGGTGCGGTTGAATGAACAGACACAGCTTGCGCATATTGGCTACTGTATTGGCGCAAACTGGTGGCATCAGGGAATCACCTCCGAAGCTATGCAGGCGGTGATGGACTATATGTTCGATGATGTTGGCGTTAACCGGGTGGAATCCCGTCACGATCCCCGCAACCCCAACTCTGGTAGGGTTATGCGTAAGTGTGGGATGAACTATGAGGGCACATTGCGGCAATCCGACTGGAACAATCAGGGAATTTGCGATGCCAGCTGGTACGCGCTTTTGGCTCAGGAGCGTAATTCAGCGAAAAGTGTAGTTGACACGTTAGAAACAAATGCTATAATAGATGACATATGACGAAAAAGGAGAGAACAAACATGAGTTCTTGTAATGGAAACTGCTCTTCCTGCGGCTCTGACTGCGCCGACCGCAAGGCAGAGAGCCTGCTGGCGGAGCTGAATCCCCATTCCAGTGTAAAAAAGGTGATCGCAGTGGTGTCCGGCAAGGGCGGAGTGGGTAAGTCCACCGTTACCGCCATGCTGGCTGTGGCTATGGCCCGTCAGGGCAAGAAGGTGGCCGTGCTGGACGCCGACATCACCGGCCCCTCCGCACCCACGGCCTTCGGCGTCAACGAGTGTCAGGGAGCCAATGAGGACGGCCTGTTCCCAGCGCTGACCCGGGGCGGTATTCAGGTCATGTCCATCAACCTGCTGCTGGACAATCCCGCCGACCCTGTGGTCTGGCGCGGACCCGTCATTGCCGGCGCGGTGAAACAGTTCTGGACCGATGTGATCTGGGAAGACGTGGACTATATGTTCGTGGATATGCCTCCCGGAACCGGCGATGTGCCTTTGACCGTGTTCCAGAGCCTGCCCATCGATGGTGTGGTCATCGTCACCACCCCCCAGGATCTGGTATCCATGATCGTGGCCAAGGCTGTCAAGATGGCGAACATGATGCACATTCCTGTGCTGGGCTTCGTGGAGAACTATTCCTATCTGGAATGCCCGGACTGCGGCAGAAAGATTGAAGTCTTCGGCAAGTCCCATATCAACGAGATTGCGGCCAAGTTCGACCTGCCTGTGCTGGCCAAGCTGCCCATTGACCCTTCCGTGGCGGAAGCCTACGACAATGGCCTGATGGAAACCGTAAGTACCGATGCCGTCAGCGGCGTGATCGACGCCGTTCTGAAAGCGTAACATGAGGGAAACCCGGCAAAAGCCGGGTTTTTCTTTGCAATTGATTGGAATTAACAGTAGCTTTTCAATAAAAAATGTGCTACAATACCTCGAGAGTATAGAAAATCGAAAGGGAGTTAAGCATTGGAAATGAACGAGAGTACCGGCTTTCAGACCAGGGACTACTGGTATGACCTGCCGGAGGAGCTGATTGCGCAGACCCCACTGCAAAAGCGGGATGCTTCCCGGCTGATGGTGCTGAATCGGGAGACGGGAGAGATCAGTCATAAGCATTTTTATGATATCGTGGACTATCTCAACCCCGGCGACTGTCTGGTGATGAATGATTCCCGGGTGCTACCGGCAAGACTTCTAGGGCATCGGCCCACCGGCGGTGCTGTGGAGGTCCTGCTGTTGCGGGATCTGGGCGGCAACTGCTGGGAGTGCCTGTGTAAGCCTGGCCGGAAAATGCTTCCCGGAAACGAAGTCAGTTTTGGAAATGGTGAGTTGAAGGCAGTTGTCCGGGAAGTCCGGGAGGACGGCAATCGAGTGGTAGAATTCTTCTACGAGGGAATCTTCCTCGAGGTTCTGGAACGGCTTGGAAAAATGCCCCTGCCGCCCTATATCAAGGCGGAGCTTGCCGATCAGGAACGGTATCAGACGGTATATTCCCGGGAGGTGGGTTCCGCTGCGGCACCGACCGCCGGACTGCACTTTACCAACGAGCTGTTAGACAGCATTCGGGCCAAGGGAGTAAAGACCGCTTTTGTAACCCTGCATGTTGGCCTTGGAACCTTCCGCCCCGTGAAAGCGGATAGCATTCTGGAACACCATATGCACAGCGAGCTTTGCATGATGTGTGAGGAAACCGCGCAGATTTTGAATCAAACCAGAAAAAATGGTGGACGGGTAATTTGTGTAGGCACCACCTCCTGCCGGACGCTGGAATCTCTGGCAGGGGAGGATGGAACCTTCACCGCGGGTTCCAGGTGGACAGACATTTTCAT
>CAMGCA010000355.1 GCA_946011705.1 uncultured Clostridia bacterium
TTGATGCCCTCGGCGGTGTTCTTGACGGCGTGGGAGTGCACCACGTCCAGCAGGACCCGGATGCCCATGGCGTGGGCCTTGTTGACGAGGTATTTGAGATCCTCGGGCTTGCCGAACCAGCTGGATGCGGCAAAGAAGTTGGACACCTGATAACCGAAGGAGCCATAGTAGGGGTGCTCCATGATGGCCATGAGCTGTACGGTGTTGTAGCCCGCCTTTTTGATGCGGTCCAGGGTGTAGTCGGCGAATTCCCGGTAGGTGCCCACCCGGCCCTCTTCCTGCGCCATGCCCACATGGGCCTCGTAGATGTACAGCTGGTCGTTGCCCACAAAATCGGCATCCGTCCATTCGAAGGTCTTCTGATCGTCTGTGACCTCGCACTCGAAGGTGATGGTCTGCTTGTTCTGCACCACCCGGCGGGCATACAGGGGGATGTGCTCCGTGCGGGTCATGTTGGCGTCCACCACGGTCTTGACCTTACAGCCTTCCCACAGGGCGTCGTCACCGGGCAGGTACAGCTCCCAGTTGCCGTTCTCCAGCTTTGTGAGCGGATGGGAGGTCTTATTCCAGTCGTTGAATTCGCCTTCCAGATACAGCTGGTAGGCGCTGGGTGCCCACTCCCGGTAGTACCAGCCGCCGTCAACGTGGTGGAAGCCGTAGTAGTTGTGGGCGTTGGCGAAGTCGTTCAGAGTCTGGTCTTTGCCGAGAATCCGTTCCTTGGTGGAGCGGTAGAGAAACATTCTCAGGTCAATGTCTCCGGCGTAGGGCTGGAGCTGGGGATTGAGTTCCAGTAATCGGTACATGTTCGTCACCTTCCAGTAAAGTATCAGAGAAAAGGGGCATATGGCTGCCGCAAACCTCTTTTCCCTTATTTTAGGGGATAGTATCCCGTATGTCAAGGCCTTTGGCCTATTGACGGATGGAGAAAAAGGGATTACCATAGTGTGGAGAGTTAAGAGTGGAGAGCGGAGAATGAACTTGGAATACGAAAGGATGGTTAACATATGGACAGCGTTGACATTTTGAAACAATGGGTGGCCGAGAGCCGCAATATCGTCTTTTTTGGCGGGGCAGGCGTGAGTACGGAATCTGGTATTCCTGACTTCCGCAGCGTGGACGGACTGTACAGCCAGAAGTTTGACTATCCCCCAGAAACCATCATCAGCCACAGCTTTTTCCTGCGAAATCCCGACTATTTCTACCGCTTTTACCGGGAGAAAATGCTGCCGCTGGGGTTTGAGCCAAACATTACCCACAAGGTTCTGGCCCGGTGGGAGGAAGAAGGGAAGCTCAGTGCCGTGGTGACCCAGAACATTGACGGTCTGCACCAGAAGGCGGGAAGCTGTCGGGTCTATGAGCTTCACGGCAGCGTCCTGCGCAACTACTGTATGCGCTGCGGAAAATTCTACAGCGCGGAGTTCGTCAAAAACTCTCAGGGCATTCCCCGTTGCGATTGCGGCGGCATGGTGAAGCCGGATGTGGTGCTCTATGAGGAGGGCCTTGACCAGAAGACCATCGAGGGCAGCCTCCGGGCTATCCGGAACGCGGATATGCTCATCGTGGCGGGCACCAGCCTGACGGTATACCCGGCGGCGGGGCTGATCAACGACTACCGGGGAAATCGTCTGGTGCTCATCAACCGGGACGAAACGCCCTACGACAATTACGCCGATCTGGTTCTTCACCGGAGTCTCGGCGAGGTGTTTTCACAGCTTTAATATGTCTGTCATTGCGAACCAGCGCGCACGCTGGTGTGGCAATCCGTTCTCCTTTGAAATGCCAGTAATCTGAACATTGTGAGGGGGATACAGATTGCCACGCCAGTGACATCGGTCACTGGCTCGCAATGACATTTTTTCATCCCCCATGCAATGAAACCCAAAAAATGTCGTGATGATGGGTGAAGGGCCTTTCAGAAAAGGAGATGATGATACGGACGATCAGAAGATCATCGAGCTGTATTGTAACCGCTCGGAAAACGCAATCGCCGAAACCGCTGGGAAATACGGCAGGTACTGCACTGCCATCGCCTATGGCATCCTTGGCTCCCGGGAGGACGCCCAGGAGTGCGTCAGCGACGCTTACTTAACCGCCTGGAACGCCATCCCGCCCCGGCGTCCCGCTGACCTTGGTACATATCTGGGCAAAATCACCCGGAACCTGTCTATCGACCGCCTGCGTACCCGCAGCCGGGAAAAGCGGGGCGGGGGAGAAGCGCCGCTGGCTCTGGAGGAGCTGGAGGAAGTGGTGGCAGGCTCCGACAGCCCGGAAAACGAAGCCGTCAGAAAGGAGCTGACCGCGGCGCTGAACCGTTTTCTGGCAGGACTGACCCAGCAGGAGCGCTATGTGTTTGTACGCCGGTACTGGTATCTGGACTCCCTCGGGGACATTGCGGAAAAAACCGGGTTTTCGGGAAGCAAGGTGGCATCCATGCTCTACCGGCTTCGGGGCAGACTGAAAAAACAACTGATGAAGGAGGAATTGCTGTGAAACAGGAATTTTTGCTGAATACCATGACGGATATTGACGATACTTACATCCGGGAAGCGGCCCAGCCCCCCAAGATGCGCAAACGGAAGCTGCCCTGGAAAGCCTTGGTGGCGGCGGCCCTGATTCCACTGCTGACCATCACCGCCTACGCTTCTGATGTGCTGAACATCCGCA
>CAMGCA010000356.1 GCA_946011705.1 uncultured Clostridia bacterium
CAGGCGGGTCAGCAGCATATAGGCCACGCTGACCTCCAGCGCGTCCCGGTAGAACACCTCGAGGTTGAGATCGTCCAGTTCCTCCAGCAAGCTGTCCTCCCGGCAATTCTGTAAATCCTGAAGGTAGTCCGGGAAGTTGTCCGCCACGGCATTGTGACTGGCGGAGCGTACCGCATCGGCCAGTGTTCCTTTTTCGGCAAGGTCGCCAAAGGTATTTTCCAGCGTTTCAATGACAGCCGGTTCAAAGGCAGCGTCCATTTTCCAGATGGGCAGAGGACGGGAAAAGCGGGATTCATGGGTGTCCGACACATCGAAGTAGAGCTTAAGGCAGTTTTGCCCATCGTCACCGAACACGGCGATGCTCTTGGCTCCCCGGTTCACCCAGCGGCCAAACTGCCGGTTCCAGCGGTTCATTTCAAGCACCGCCGTGGCATCCGGGCGCTGGGCATAAATCAGGATTTGCTCGTCAAAGGGGCATTTGTAGTTGTAGCAGGCGGCGCGGAGAAAGCCTGTCCAGCTTTGATAGCTGGCGGTCACGCTTTTCAGCGTATGGTCGTACAGCTCGGTGATGAGCTGAAATTTTGTGGGCAAGGGGACACCTCCTCATCGCTCCGGCTCTGTCCGTTTCTTGGCTATGGGCCGGGTATTCTTTTGCGGCGTGGTGCGCTCCTGCTCCCGCGCCTCCTTGTCGTAGCAGTAAAGATAGAAATTATAATCGCCCTTTCGAGGGATGCAGCGAAGCATATACTGATAATTCTTTGTATGGATAGAAAATCCGCAAGGCGGCAAAATGGCGTCCTCGGCATTTAATACCCGTCCACGCAGTTCACAGAAGCGCCGCATGGTGTTGCGGTCTTTCAGCGGTGCAAACCCCTCACGCAGCCAGTTCACAACACGATCAATGTCCGACTTGAATTCGTGCGTGTTCAACGCATCGTTCTGATGCGGCCACCAGGTAGTATGAAATTCGTTGCCATCTGTGCCGAAGTCACCACGCAGATGTCCGATACAGCCATTGGCGTGATCATCTTGCTCAGACTGTGAGAACATCAACGCATACTCGCTTTCTTTTGCGGCAGCAATCTCTATTAAGTCTTTGCTTTCTGCCGGGTGAGCTTCCATAAACTTGGCCAGTGTATTGAATGCCTCATCTGTAAAGTAGAATTGCTCATAGTCAAAATCCAGCAGACCGTCTGGCGGAAGTTGAATGGGCGTGTTGGTGATGATCGTGCCATAGAAGTTGACCGCAATGTTCCGCGCCAACTGGCAGGGAATGCCCCAATCTTCATCGGAATGGCGGATTTCATAGAGATAAAAGCCCTGCGGAACAGAGGTATGCTCGATGCGGTAGTCTGTATAGATTGCAGGCTGTCCAAGAATCTCAATGGTCTGGTAAGTAGGCGTTTTCGCAAACTTTCTCATCTGGCCTCACCCCGCTCTCTCTTTTTCGGCCCTTTCTGCTTGAAAAATTGCTTGACTTCCTGGAAGCCAAAGCTGTCCACATAGTAGGCAGTTTTCTTGCCGCCCCGGTTGACGACCAGCACATCGCTGACAGACATGGAGCGCATCCGCATACCGAAGGGACGGGTATCCGCATTGTGGCGGCTGAAAACTTCCTCAAGGGTCATGTCCTTCGGCAGCATATACGCATACTCACGCCGGTAATCGGTGGGGTCAAACTGCTTCCTGGCCCGTTCATATCCCATAAAGCAGTAGTCCACCCGGCCCACATCCTTGATTTGATAGATTTCATAGGTGCCGTAGGTCGGCTCTGCCGGGGGATGCTCTGGCTCATAGGTCGCGCCGTTACGCATCATCAGCTCGGCAAACTGGCAGATATGAAAGGCCGTTCCGTCAATATCCACATGAGTATCGTCGATGTACTCACAGGGAACACACCGCTTGCCCCCGTCCAGATAGCTGATGACGATATTGCTATGGTCGGGAATCTTGAAAAGATCGTGATAAAAAGCGTCGATAAATCGAATATCCCGATTTCCGTTCGGATTGGGGAAGGCTACCACGCCTTTGATTAAAACAGGTTCCTGGTTCATTTCTTTCCTCCTTGCCGCTGATATGCGGCATATTTTTCATCCACAGCGGCCATGCAGTCCTGACAAACCATGCCGCTGCCCTCCGGCAGATACCTGCCGCAGATCACGCAGGTATCCTGCCGTTCGTATAGCGGCTCATCTACTGCCAGTTGGCGAATGTACTTCATCGGACTTCACCTCGTTCCAGCTTTTTCGGCTTGCTATGCTGGGCTTCCCGTTCAATCAGCTTTTCCTTGGCCCAATCCGGCAGCGTGTCCGGATCAGCAATGCCAAGCACATCTCCGATCTCCCACCGGCACTGTTCACCGGAGTATAGTTCCTCAAAGTAGACAGCGCGACCGCGAGCGCCCGGAGAACATCCGAAGCCACCCGTGGCAAAGCCAAGCTGACAGTCTGCGGTACGGTATTCCGGTGCAAGGCTTGTAGGGCGTAGGATAATCAGCTTGCCTTCCAAGCTCTCCTTTTCTCCCCGTTCACGGCAATGCTCTCTGTCAAGCGTTTCAATCGGCACATTCCGATTTTCACGAAATTGTGCTACTACCTTGGCCTGTTTCTGCACTCGGCTCAAAAATATCTGCATGATTTCAAGATAATCAGTACCGG
>CAMGCA010000357.1 GCA_946011705.1 uncultured Clostridia bacterium
AAAATATAATTCTGAAAAGCAGAAAACCCAAGCTACCAAGATGGATTTGATAGCCTGGGTTTTCCGTTTTTGTATCTTCAATTATTCAAAGAGATCATGGACTTTGTAAACAATCTCAATGCGGTTGTCGGGGAATACATACACCTTTTCAATCAGCAGATCGGTCAGCTCAGAGGTCAGCACATCCGCTTCTGCAATCGAGTGAACGATTTCTTGTCGGCTGCTTTGGCGGGCCTGTTCTTCTCGCTTCAGCTTTGCCTGGGCGGTGACAGCAGCATAGGCATTTTTGACTTTCAGTATTTCTGCGTCATAAACTGCCTTCTCCGATTTATATGTGTCCAGCTCGATCTGCCCCAGGAGATACCGTTCAAAGAGAGTTTGCTTCTGGTCCCTCAAGGCTTCCAGCTGCTTCTCCTACTCAGAACATTTGGCAGCGGTGGCCTCCAGGTGAATGGTGCCGTCCTCATGTTCGGGCAACAGGATTTCCAGCTGCTTTTTCAAAGTGAGGAGGACTGCTTCTTCCAGACCGGCAGCATCTGCACGGACATCGCGGCAGCGGCTGTTCACATCGGCAGTAGAATGGCGGCACATATAAAACGGTTTCTTTTGAGCGATGCGGGAGAGTGCATGGTCGCAACAGCCGCAATAGACCTTGCCTTTCAGTGGGTACTCCCTGGTTTTCTTGGTCGGCAAGGAGAACCGGCGCTGCACAGCCTGCACCTTTTCAAATAGTTCTTTGTCAACGATTGCCGGATGATGGTCGGGAATAATGAACCATTTGTCCCGGTCCTTCTTGCGGCTCCGTGTGCTGCCCACTTCAATGACTGCACGACGCCCGATGACATAGGAGCCGATATAGCGTTCGTCCTCCAGGATACGGAGAACCGTAGAACTGCTCCAGCGTCCGCGGGAGCGGGAGACATCGTGGTACTGCTGCCCATGCGCTGCTTTGTATTCTCCGGGGGTCGGTATGCCTCGCTTAAAGAGTTCCCTGGTAACGGCTGCCGCTCCAATTACGGTTGCGGCAAGTTGGAAAATGAGCTGTACCACAGCAGCGGGTTCCGGGTTCGGTTCCATTCTGCCATTGGCGCTTTTGCGATACCCGTAAGGGCAAACTTTGCTCTGGTATTCGCCGCGCTGCATTTTGGCGTACTTGGCGCTTTTGGTCTTGATGGACATATCCCGGCTGTAATACTCGCTGATCAGATACTTGAAAGCCACATCCATACCGCCGGTATCGCCCTTGTGCTGATCGCTGTCAAAATCATCGTTGATAGAAATGAACCGAGTGTGAAACAGAGGGAACACACGCTCAATGAAATAGCCAGTCTCAATGCTGTTTCGTCCAAACCGGGAAAAGTCTTTTACGATGATGCAGTCGATCTTATTGGCCCGCACCATCTCAATCAGCTCCTGGACTTTGGGGCGTTCGAAGTTTGTCCCGCTATACCCGTTGTCGATAAATTCAAGGACTTCCGCATTGGTGGACTCCGGCATGGAAGAAACAAATTCGTTCAGCGCAAGGTGCTGGTTTTCAATGCTCATACTGTCGTATTTATAATCCTCCAGGGAAAGGCGGATATAAAGGGCAATCACATATTTCTGCACTGGCTCAGCACCTCCTCACAATGCTCAAATTCGCTCTGGAAGCGGAAACGAACCGTAATCCGCTTTTCTCTTGAGACCTCTACACGGTCAATCAGGCGGTCAATCAGAGCTGCCGTCAGCTGGCGATCTTCCTTGATATGCTGTGCATCCTGGGACAGCATTTTATACTGTTCCAGCTGCTTGGCGAGAATCGCAAGCCCTGCTTTCAGCTGCTCGATTTCTTTGCTGATGGCCTCGATTTTGGCTTCGTATTTTTCTTTGAAGGTAAAATACTCGTCTTTTGACAGATGGTTCTGGATCAGGCCCTCATACAATCCGCGCTGATAGGTTCGCAGCTGCTGGATTTCCTGTTTCCGGCTGGCGATTTTAGCCTGTATGTTTTTCTGTTCCTCGGCTTCTTTGGAGAGGTTTTCCAGGCCAAGAGAGTATTGCCCCAGCGTGGTATCAAGCTGTTCCTGTATCATATCGGCCAAGGTATCCAGCAGCTCTTTTTCAAAGATAAATGCACCAGGACAAACGCCCTTTTTGATACGGTTGTTGCTGATACAGTGGTAGACATATACCTCCTGTGACTTTCTGCGGACGCATTTCTGTCGGTGAAGGCTGCGTCCGCAGTGGGCGCAGAAGATTTTGCCTTTCAAAAGATTAGGGGACCAGGAATGGATCTCCCTGTCTTTTGCCTGCTGTGCAGCCTGGTCCAACGCTTTCTGAACAGCGGCAAACAGCTCCCGGCTGATGATGGCTTCATGGGTGCCGCGTACCGTTGTCCATTCATCGGCGCTGGCTCTGACCTGCTTGTGGTCAATGATTTTAGATACCCCTTGCACCAGATCTCCGGTATAAACCTCTGCGCGAAGAATTTTGGCTACGGTGCGGGTTTGCCAATGCCCATTGCCTACCAGATTTTCATGGGTGATCTCTCCCAAAGTCCTCTTGTAGTGGCTGGGAGAGAAATACCCGGCCTCGTTCAATCGTACCGCTATGGTGTTTAATCCTGCGCCCTCGGCGGCCCATTGGAACATGGTTTTGACTACCTCGGCAGCCAC
>CAMGCA010000358.1 GCA_946011705.1 uncultured Clostridia bacterium
TGAACGGACCCGTGATTATACCGTGATGAGCAATCATCATTTACGAAATGCAAACCTGTCGTTAAAAGCCAAGGGGCTGCTCTCCATGATCCTGTCGCTCCCAGAGGAGTGGAATTACACTACAAGAGGGCTGGCTTCCATCTGTAAGGAGGGTGTGGACGCCATTGGCTCTGCACTCAAAGAGCTGGAAACAGCTGGCTACATTGTTCGCAGGCAGCTTCGCGGCACGAATGGCCGTATTACTGATACCGAGTATGTCATCTATGAACAGCCCCAGCCAGATATGTCCCAGCCGGATACGGCTTCACCAGATACGGAAAACCCGGATATGGTAAAACCGGATACGGAAAAGCCCGCAGAATTAAATATAGAGAAATCCAATACTCAAAAATCAATTACGGATGGTCTATCAAGTACCGATTCCATTCCCTTCCGGGAAACAGCGGCGGCAAGACCGCCGGAACGGAAAGGAAGGGATGCGATGTCTGTCTCCGAGATAGAAAATTATCGGGATTTGATTCTGGAGAACATTGAGTATGACTACCTGTGCAGGGAGTTTGCCACCTATCGGGAAGATTTGGACGAGATCGTGGAACTGATGGTGGAAACCGTCTGTGCCAGACGCAAAACCACCCGGATTGCAGGCAGCGACTTCCCCCATGAAGTGGTGCGCTCCCGTTTTTTGAAGCTGGACAGCGAGCATATCCGGTTTGTCATGGACAGCTTGCAGAAAAACACCACCGAGGTCCGCAACATGAAGCAATACCTGCTGACAGTGCTGTTCAACGCATCCACCACCATCAGCAACTACTACACTTCACAGGTCAATCACGATATGAACGCAGGCGGCTGGTAAGGCCGTCTTTTTTCATCTTACAACAACGGCTTTTACAGGAGGTTACGCTATGAATCAGATGGAAATTTTCAAAAACCCGGAGTTTGGCAGTATCCGCACTTTTGAGCAGGACGGCAAAGTGCTGTTTTGCGGAAAGGATATTGCGAAAGCACTTGGATACCAACGCACCGCTGATGCCATCACAGCCCACTGCAAAGGGGTCTGCGTTTTACCGACCCCTTCTAACGGCGGCATTCAACGAATGAAATTTATTCCCGAAGGCGATGTGTACCGATTGATCGTTCACAGCAAGCTGCCCTCTGCGGAACGATTTGAACGCTGGGTGTTTGATGAAGTGCTGCCCTCTATCCGAAAGCATGGGGCCTACATCACCAGAGAAAAGCTATGGGAGGTTGCCACTTCCCCGGAAGCCATGATGAAACTCTGTTCCGACCTGCTGGCAGAACGGGAGGAAAATGCGGCGCTGCGGGAGGAAAACGCCATGCTGGAGGGCAAGGCAGCCTTTTATGACCTGTTCATTGACCTCAAGCACAGCACCAATCTCCGTACCACCGCCAAGGAACTGGTTGTGCCGGAGCGCCGGTTTGTCCGCTTCCTGCTGGAACAGCGGTTTGTGTACCGCGCCCCGTCCGGGAATGTACTGCCTTATGCAAAGCCCGCCAATGATGGCCTGTTCATCGTCAAGGACTACTGCAACCACGGGCATACCGGCTCCTATACGCTGGTAACGCCCCAGGGCAAGCTGTATTTTGCCCAGCTGCGGGACAGCATCCTGCTGATGATATGATTACCCGGTATCTTTTGCGGCGGCTGGTGGTCCCGCCTTAGTAAAATGCACCACACCTGCAAATTTTCACAGGAAGGAGGCGTTACCCCATGCAGGAAGAAGTGGAAAACAGGACTTTGACGCTGGTAGTCAACGGCACAAAGTTCACCGGGCGGCTGTTTAAGGCCGCCATTTGTAAATACCTTGCCCACTGCAAGGAAAAGAAGCTGCAAAAGCAGAGAAGCCGGGACGCGCCTGTGAAGCCCCAAGGCAAGCAGACGGTCAAGCAGCTCATTGGTCAGAACCAAGGCGTTTCCAATATCGAAATCACCGATCCTTCCATCAAGGAATTTGAAAAGATTGCCCGGAAATACGGTGTGGATTATGCGGTAAAAAAAGACCGCAGTACCTCCCCGCCCAAGTACCTGATCTTTTTCAAGGCACGGGATGCGGATGTGCTGACCGCCGCTTTTACCGAGTACACCGGCAAAAAAGTGAAAAAAGCAGAGAAAACAGAACGTCCGTCTGTGCTGGCAAAGCTGAATCAGTTCAAAGAGCTGGTCAAAAATGCCGTGGTGGACCGCACCAGGCGAAAGGAGCTGGAACGATGAAAAAGCAGCTTGACATCAAAAAGCTCCTGATTTTGAACCTGCCCTATATCCTGATGGGCTTGTTTGCCACCAACTTCGGGGAAGCATGGCGGATGGCGCAGGGCGCGGACGCTTCTCAAAAGGCGCTCTCCCTGATTTCTGTCTTGCCGGTGGCGCTGGCAAGCTGGTGGCCCAGCCTGCACCCGTTGGACCTGTTGGTGGGAATCTGCTGCGGTGGTGGTCTGCGGCTGGCGGTATATCTGAAAAGCAAAAATGCGAAGAAATACCGCCACGGCATGGAGTATGGTTCCGCCCGCTGGGGAACACACGAGGACATCGCCCCTTATGTGGACCCGGTTTTCCAGAACAATGTGATTCTGACGAAAACCGAGAGCCTGACCATGAACAGCCGCCCCAAGGACCCCAAGACGGCGCGAA
>CAMGCA010000359.1 GCA_946011705.1 uncultured Clostridia bacterium
GATCCCCCATGGGCGAATACTTCCGGAAAATCACCCCGCCGTCCTTCTCCGTATAAATCTCCAGCGGGTCGCCCTCGTTAACAACATTGACAGTAAAGACCTTGTCCTTCTGGTGCGTGGACCGCTGGACGATGGTTGTGGATGCGATATCCTTACTGTCCGTCGAAAAATTTATGGAGTCCTCATGGTCGGGAGCCAGATTCAGCAGAGTATCGATGTCCGGCTTCAGCTTCACATCCAGATGGTCGGTATACACGCTGATGCGCTCCACCAGAAAGGAAATGTCCCGCTTATCCAGGGTGGGCTTTCTGAGAATGTCGTCAAATACATCGATGACGGTTTTGGCAGCCCGGTTGACCTTCAGCATATTGTTCCGCAGGGTGTTCCCGGCATCGATCTGCTTTTCCAGACCGGCAATCCGCTGAGTCAGCTCGTTTTCGATTTCCGTGTAGGTTTCCTCAATGATGGCGGCGGTTTCCGGCGGTTTTCCCATGGTGTCCAGCAGCTTTCGTTTCAGCGTATTCTTCAGCTGCTCTTTTGCCTGTGCCAGCTGGGTCTGAACGGAATCGAGGGTTTTGCCGATTTCCTCCTCCCGTTGCGGCTGCTCCCGGATGGCGGTTTCCAGCTCCTCCAGCATGGCGGAGGAATTGTCCCGCACCTGTTTGAGATAGCGTTTCAGAAGATCGTCCAGGGTGTCCACCCGGATGTGGTGGGAGGTGCAGCCCTTGAGGCCCCTGCGGTGGTAGGTGCCGCAGGTATAGGCGGCTGGGATATCCGGCCGGGACAGGGAGAACATGGGGCTTCCGCAGTCACCGCAGAACAGGAAGCCGGAGTAGTCCGTGGCATACTTCTTCTCGCCTCGGTAATTGCTCTTTGTGCGCAGCTTCATCTGCTCCTGCGTATAGGCAAAGGTGCGGGGATCGATGATGGGCGTGTGGGCATTCTCGATGACAATATGCTCCGCGTCCCCCACTTTCTGATCCTTGCCGTTGATGCCCTTGCGGACATACTTCTTCTGCCGCAGGGTTCCGATGTAGAAGTCATTTGCCAGCAGACCGGACAGTGTTGCGGTATTCCAAACGGTGCTGCTGCGGATTTTGGTGGGGATTCCGGCAGCTTCCTTCTGGGAAAGCTCATTGGCACGGGGGGTGGGCACACCATTGTCCGTCAGGTAGTTGGCAATCTTCTTGTAGCCCCAGCCGTTGTTGTACAGCCGGAAGATTTCCCGCACCACCTCGGCGGCAGGCGGGTCAATCTCATAGGTCATGGCCTTGGTGTTGATGATCCGATAGCCATAGGGCACGGCGCAGACCCATTTGCCGTCCTTCTGGCGGCTCTGGATGATCTGTTTGATCTTCCGGGAGGTGTCCGTAACCGGCATCTCGTTCATCAGGAACTTGAACTGAATCAGCATCCAGTCATCCTTGGTGGGATAGTCAATGCCGTCACCGATGGAAATAATCCGGATACCCGCATCCCGCAGGGTTTCCAGCTCCATCAGTCCCAGACTGTTTCTTCTGGAAAACCGGGAGAAGTCTTTCACCACCAGAATGGTGCACTCCCCGGACATCATGCGGCTGCGCATTTTCTGGTAGCTTTCCCGCTGGGAGAAGGTGTAGCCGGAACGGTCCCGGTCCTCAAACAGGGTCAGGTGGGCATCCGGGAAGGCGGAACCCACGAAATCGGTGATGATTTTCTTTTGGTTTTCAATACTGGTGGTCTCCCGGCTGTCCTCATCCAGGTCAACGGAGATTCTGGTGTAGCCAAATACTTCCAATGTTGTTCACTTCCTATCTGCATCTATATAATAACATTGTATATCGTGTTTTCAGAAAATGCAAGCGTTATTTCCTGACAGGGGCGCATCAGCGCCCCATGTCTAAACTTCTTGTTCTTGATTTCCTGACCGGCTGCGGATGCACATCGAGGTTGCGGTTGTGCCGGAGCAAATCCTTGGTGGTTTCCAGAAGGCTTTCCCTGCCGGAGCGGTACACCACCGCCAGATACTTGTGATCCTTACATTCCTTGTAGAAGGGCTTCAATCTGGCCTCCACTGCCGGGTCGTCACTTTCCGCTTTGGTCAGCCAGATTTCCGCGATTCTTTTTTCTTCGTCCATGTGAATCCGCATTTCAGGTCATCTCCTTTCTTACAGTATTTTCCAATGTGTTTCTGATTATTCTCTGGTGTTCCATTTCGCAGCCTCACAATCGTCTTGCTTTTGTGAATTTACCCGCCCATTTCCATGGATTCGTTTACCGGATATACCGGGTGCTGCGGCTTCAAAGCTCGTTCATTATTCCATTCGGGATATAAAATTGTGACTCCTGTATGATATCAGCCGGTTTGGGATTTTGTTTGCGTGATATAATACAAGAACACATGTTTGCTTATTGTATCAAAGGAATGATGGTTTGTCAAATGAACGAACGATAAACAAAAGAAAAGGGATGTGCTATTGAAAATTCCATGTCAGATATGCAAAATTTTTCAATAAGCATTGACTACCTTTTGAAATATGGGTATAATAGCAATTGAAAATTCGGAGAAGAATATGCAAAAATTTTCAGTGGAGGCGAGGGCGTTGGAAATCAATCGTGATTATTACCTGAAAAAACTAATCAGCAAGAAGCACAATGGACTCATTAAGGT
>CAMGCA010000360.1 GCA_946011705.1 uncultured Clostridia bacterium
GCCCTGCCCACCGCAGGCGCACCAGTGGGTCCGCACGCGGCTGGCATACACGAGCTGTCCGCGCATAAGGATATACTGCGTGGAAGGCAGTATCCCACGATCCTGACGCCCCACGATGGAGAATTCCGCCGGGTTGGCGGCAGTGTGGGAGATGACCGCATGGCCAGCGCCGGGGCGTTTGCGTCGGAGTTTGGCTGTGTCCTGCTGCTGAAGGGCCACCGTACCTGCATCACCGACGGACAAACCGGGTATGTCAATGGGACGGGCAATCCCGGCATGGCAGGGGGCGGCAGCGGCGACGGGCGGGCGGGCATCCTCACGGGACTGTTGGGACAGGGCATAGAACCGCTGAAGGCAGCGGCCTGTGCCGCCTGGCTTCATGGGGCAGCGGGAGATCTCTGCGCCTCTGAACTGGGCCAATATGCCATGCTGCCTACGGATATGCTCAGCGCCCTTCCGCGACTACTCAAATAGGATGGGATCGGATTGAAAAAGGTTCTTCCGCTGCTGCTGGCTGTTGTATTGCTCACGGGCTGTTCCCGAACGCCGAAGGAAGTGGAACGGGCGCTGGCTCTGCGGACAAGGCTCCTGCAGGCGTCCACCTGCGCCTTTGATGCGGAAATCACTGCGGATTACGGAGAAATCCTGCACGTTTTTCGTATGAATTGCACTGTGGACGATCAGGGAGGGGTTTCGTTCCGTGTCACCGCGCCGGAATCCATCGCGGGCATCACCGGGACGCTTTCCAAGCAGGGCGGTGAGCTGACCTTTGACGATACCGCGCTGTATTTTGACCTGTTGGCAGACCAGCAGCTTTCGCCCGTCAGCGCCCCATGGGTGCTGATGAAGGCTCTGCGGGGCGGCAATATCACCAGTGCCGGTGTGGAAAAGGGGAGCCTTCGCATCAGCGTGGATGACAGCTACGAGGAGAACGCACTGAACCTGGATGTTTGGCTGGATTCCGAGGACATACCGCAAAGGGCCGACATCTGCTACGCGGGGAAGCGAATCCTGTCGCTGAACCTGGAAAATGTGCGGATATCGTAGCATTCTGAAAAGGCCGTGCATAGGATATTTTGAAAGCTGGTACGGTATAAAATCCATGGTGACGTGGGACAATAGAGTTACCGCGTTACATATGGAGCTTTCCGGTAGCGCAGTAGATTTTGCACGGAGCGTGAATACTATGACCGAATCATCCGTTAAACGGGGCGATATCTTCTATGCGGATCTGTCCCCGGTAGTTGGCAGCGAGCAGGGCGGAACACGCCCTGTGCTGATTGTACAGAATGATACGGGAAACCGGCATTCCCCCACGGTGATTGCCGCCGCCATCACCAGCCAGACCGGCAAGGCCAAGCTTCCGACCCACATCAACATTGCCGGGGGCAGCGTGGGTCTAAGCAAGGATTCCATCATCCTTCTGGAGCAGATTCGTACCATCGATAAGCGCCGCCTGCGGGAGCACATGGGCCATCTGGACGAGCAGCAGATGGCCCAGGTGGATGACGCCATCGCGGTGAGCTTCGGCCTTCCCGGGGGCAACAGGGCAACGTGAAAAACCCGGCGGTTCGTAAGAGCCGCCGGGTAAACTGTTTAATTCAGGGAAGCAATGGCATCCCGAATCCGCTGCGCCGTCCGCTCCTGTCCCAGAATCTGCATCACGGTATACAGGTCGGGGGAGTTGGTCTGCCCGGTGACCGCCAGACGGATCATGGTGGAAACATCCGTCACCGTGCCGGGGAAGGCGGAGGGGTCAGCCTTGTAGGCCTTCATATCGGTGGTAAATCCGATAGCCGTGGTAATTCCCTTGACCTTGTCGAACCAGGTATTGGAATCATCGGCAGGATCGTAGCTTTCAAGGAAGCGGTTCAGTACATCCACGATCACAGCCTTGTCAAATTTTGCGTCAAACTCTGCCCTTTGCAGATATTCGTCATAGAAGAAGCCCATGTAAGGCTTGGCATCCTTCCAGACCGCCAAGTCCTTCCTGGGCTTTTTGCCGCCCCGGCCAATGGCGAGGATCTTTTTTGCGTAGTCCGGGTCAGCGGTGAGCTTTTCGCCAAACTCCGGGTCAAATTCCTTTGCCCATTCGGTGAGCAGGGCGTAGACCTTTTCCGCATCCATTCGGGAGATGACATTTTTGGACACGTCCGTCAGCTTTGCGTAGTCGAACAGGGAACCGGCTGGATTCAGCTTCTTGGGGCTGAACTTAAAGGTGTCGGCAGGGGCATCGGGATTGGCCCGCCGCCAGTCCTCAAAGTTGGAGTTCAGCAGGGTCATGATATATTCGTATACCGCCTCCACCGGGAAGCCCTCCGCCTTGTAGTAGGTCAGGGCCAGCTCGGGATCCTTGCGCTTGCTGAGCTTGCGCTTGGAGGTGCCGTCCATCTTCATGAGAGGCCCGATGTGGACGTATTTGGGCAGCTTGAATCCCAGAGCCTTGAACAGCTGAATGTGGAAGGGCAGGGTGGGCAACCACTCGTCGCCACGAACCACATGAGTAGTGCGCATCAAGTGGTCGTCCACCGCGTGGGCAAAGTGGTAGGTGGGAATGCCGTCGGATTTCAGAAGAACGTGATCAATGTCGTTTTCGGTGATGGTCAGCTTGCCCTTGACCAGATCGTCGAATTT
>CAMGCA010000361.1 GCA_946011705.1 uncultured Clostridia bacterium
CCCCACCGCCGGGCTGTTGATCAATCCGCGCATGTTGTCACCCCAGCCTACCAGCGTTCCGTCTTCCCGGACGGCATAATAGGTCATATAGCTGCTGGCAATCGCCGTAAATCGCTCCTCCTGATAAGGCCCCTCGGGTGCAGGAGCCGGGGTGGAAGCAGAAGAGGATGCGGGCTGTGAAGGCGAACTCGGATCCGCATCCGCGGGGGTGCAGCCGGAAACACCGAGGAGGAGCATCAGGCAGATCAGTGCGGCATACAGTCTGCGCGTTTTCATGGTTCTCTCCTTCCTTTCTCTTGCAAAAGGCGTAAACCGATCCTTTTGCACTATTTTACCTGAAAAATATTCAGATCCTGTCCTGTCAGCGGCTTCGTATAGGGATTCAGCATCCCGTTCACGATCTCCAGAACTCCCTCCGGGTAGAGCTCATAGCACCATTTCACCCCATTATATTTTACCGTCCCATCCCCGGGCAGCGTCTCGAAAGAAAGACCGGTCTCCAGGGGGAAATTCAGGAGTGACGAGGCGAACCAGGCCATATGCTCCGTCTTCAGATCCGTGGTCACATACTCCTTCCAGAGCTCTATGTACTCAAATATCTTCTGGGGGTTTTCCAGCAGCTTTTTCGCGATGGCGGCCAGCAGCTGCTGCTGGGTGCGCGTCCTGCCGATGTCCGAGTCGGGATAGGCCATCGTCCCGTCGGAGTTTGTCCGCAGACGGCAGATGGCAAGGGCTTCTTTCCCGTTGATGTGCTGCACTCCGGGTTCAAAATGGATGTGCAGGTCCTGGAACGGATCATCATAGGCCATATGAATGGGCACGTCAAAGTCGATCCCATCCACTGCGTCCACCACTTGAACAAAGCCATCCACATCTACACAGATGTAATAATCGATCGGGATGCCCAGCATCCGGGACACTTCGTCCCGCAATGCCTCGATCCCGTCGTGGTAGACCGCGTTGATCTTGGGAAAACGGCGGTCCACCAGCGTATCTCTCGGAATGGAGACCAACCCCGCCGTCTGTTCCATTGTATCATAGGTCAGCACCATAATGGTGTCCGCATTGGCACTTGCCTGGTCTGACGCGACAAGCAGGAATGTATAGCACAAGCGCCTGCGCTCAAAATCCCCCTGCGTGCTTGACGGCGCCGACGTGTGCACCGCATCTTCTCGGGCCTGGACCTGTGTTTCCGCAGGAAAAACCTCAGCCATCGCAGGCGGTTTGATCACTGCCTTCCACGAGAGATAGGCGATCACGATAATCGCTGATAAAACGACAGCTATCAGATATAATCGTTTCAAAATGCGGGGAAAAGATGATGCTTTGCGTGCACGCTTTCCAGGCACAAAATCAACTTCTTTCCGGCTATATAAAACTGCCTATTATCATTATTTGCAGTCTTGTAAAAAACCGGACAGCCATCGACAAATTCATTCGAAGTTCCCTTCCCCGGTCCAGCTGAAAAAGCCATGTGCCCTCCTGGTTCTATTTGGGAACACCAGTAAATAAAGGGGATTCTAATACGCTGTCAACAAAGAGAAACAGGAAAAAGTCCGGGCGCTTTTTTGCGTCCGGGCAGCCGAAACCGCCCGCAGTGCGGGCGGTTTCGGGAAGCAGGGCTGACGCTAAGGCAAATATTAGCAGCAAAACCGACACACCGTAGGATCAGCCAGCACAGGCATAGCAAAATTTATCACGCCTATACAAAGAAAAGAGTTTCTTTGTCAAATGATAACAGTTTGATAACTGTGGCCAAAACCTTTGGCTATTTCTCTCGTATCGGAGTATTGTGTGTTGCTGCAAAGGAGGTGACACCCCATGGCAAAGAAACAAGCTAACGGAGATGGGAACATCAGGAAACGGAAAGATGGCCGCTGAGAGGGACGGTACACGGCTGAGTACGATCCCAAAACCGGAAACAGATCATCAAGAATGTTCTGGGTAAGACCCAAGGAGAAGTCAAGGAGCGGCTCATCCCCAGAAACCCCACCGAGGACTGCATTGCACCCAAGCCCCGGAAGCTCGAGATGCAGTTTCTACCACCCGAGGCCATGCACGCCTATCAGGAGGCAGCCAAGGCTAGAGACTTGCTTCCCATGTTCTATCTGGAATCGGTCAGCGGCCTGCAGAAGGGAGAGCTGGTGGCCCTGCGGTGGAATGACGTGGACATCCAGAGCAAAACGATCTCCGTTCAGCAAGCAGTATGTCCCACACCCGGACGGCACCCTGGAGCTCACCCGGCCCAAGACGGAAAACTCTGTGCGGCAGGTATCTATTCCGCAGGCGGCGATTGACCTGCTGATCCAGGAGCATGACAAGCACCCGGATAGCCCCTACCTGTTTCCCTCCCCTATCACCGGGGAAATGTACCACCCGGACTCGGTGGTAAACCTCCACAAGAAGCTCCTGAAGAACGCTGGTCTCCCCCACATTCGCTCCACGACCTGCGGCACACTTTCGCCACCACAGCCCTCCAGAACGGCGTGGACGTAAAGACGGTGTCCTCCATGCTGGGGCACTACGATGCCGGGTTCACCCTCCGCACCTACACACACGCCCCACAGCAGAAGCAGGACGAGGCAGCAGCCACCATGGGCAGGTTAATGGAGAAGGTCATATAGG
>CAMGCA010000362.1 GCA_946011705.1 uncultured Clostridia bacterium
AAGTGATTTCGGCGTAACTGCCGGTCATGTCGAATATTCCAATCGCCGCTTCGATTTTGACACCCGTCACATGGTGATGATCGAGGTCTACCGGCATACGGCTGCGCTGGACCAATTCGATTACGAACTCCCCGTCTATGATCGGAACGATTCTTACCGTGCCCGGCTGTTTCTGACGGACGAGGAGTACAAAGCCGTTCGCAGAATGGAACTGAACGGGGTTTTGCGCATCCTGCACCATGCAAATGTCGTGGGCGGGTATCTCGTTGACGATAGAAAACCGAAAAGAAAAAATGCCAGAAAAAACAAGGAGGAAATGTAATTATGAATACCACTACTACCATTGAAAAGATGATCGATTCCATCGCCGCTGTCTGCATCAACCTGGGGCTTCGGGGCGGGTACACCCCGGAGGAGATCGCGGACCTGGTCTGCGACATTGAGTTCGCCCATATGTATGATGCCCTGCGGGACCGGGCGGAGACTGTGTATGCCTACTCCACGGACGGTGATCGCTCCATGACGCTGAAGTACCGCAGCAGAAAGTTGTTTGACCGGGAGGCTATGCTGCTCTGGCGGGAGCCTGTGGTTTGCGTGGATGACACGGAGGTGGCATCCAGCCGGTATCTGGAGCTGTGGCTGCTGGAGGATATGAGCGTCGCTGTGGTGTCCTGCGTCCAGATCGTTTACGGAGACGGGAATGACTACATCACCGAGTATCGGGAGTACAAGGGGGAGGAAATTCCCTTCTCCGAGCCGGTGCCTGATCTGCTGGACTTTGTGGACCGGCTGGAAAGTCTGTGTCCCGATGAATACCACCCGGATGAGGTCGTTATCTACGAAACCTAAGTCCGGGGCCATTATGGGCAGGGGCTGATTCTGCCCCGTCGAATGCCCCCTGCGAAAAGAGGTGATGAACTATCGCAGTATTTCGTGTAGACAAAACCAGAGATTACACCGTCATGGCAAACCATCATCTGCGTAACAGGGAGCTTTCCCTGAAAGCAAAAGGTCTGCTTTCTCTCATGCTGTCCCTGCCAGAAGATTGGGATTATACCACAAAGGGGCTTTCCTGCATCTGCAAGGATGGTGTAGACAGTATTTGCGCTACCATTAAGGAGCTGGAAAAGGCGGGGTATGTAAAACGTCGTAGGCTTCGGGATGCTCAGGGGCGGCTTTCCGATTTGGAATACACCATCCTGGAAAAGCCTGAGCCTCTGCCATCTCCTCCTGAGTCACCACAACGGGAAAATCCAGTTGTGGTGAAACCAGATGTGGTGGAGCCAGATGTGGATAATCCAGAACTGGGAAAACCACATACGGAAAATCCCGCACAATTAAGTATACAAGAAGTAAATAAACAAGAATCCATAACTGATCAATCCAATACTCATTCATTCTTTCCCGCTGGTGCTCCGGCTGATGGACAGAAGGACACATTGGATGAGAGAGAAAAAATCAGGCATCAGATTGAGTATGACTGGCTGCGGCAGCAGTATCGACAGGAGCCGGTGGACGAACTGGTAGAGATCATGTTGGAGGTTGCTATGAACCGCAGCCCCTCCATTCGGATCGGCAGGGATGCGGAATACCCCACCGCCTATGTGCAGGAGCGGTTTTCAAAGATCACCGCCATGCACATTGCCCGTGTCATGGAGGGGATCGCGGACAACCGCACCCAGGTTCGCAATACCAGAGCCTATCTGCTGGCATCCCTGTTCAATTCCGTGTCCACTCTGGACAATCAATGCACCATGCAATACAACTACGATTTTGGCGGCTCCTGGTGAGCCGCTTTTTTTATGCCCGGACGCCGGGAGAAAGGAAGGAAAATTGAAAAGGCCTCTCGCGTATATTACCGCCCACTGGGGCGAAAGCACTGATGAAAACATGAAGCTGGCGGCGAAGTATTGCCGTGCTGTCTACGACGCCGGGTATCAGCCCATCAGCCCTCTGGTTATGCACTCCCTGTTCCTGCGGGACGCCATTCCCCAGGAGCACAAGGATGATCTGGATATGTCGAAGGACTATCTCTATCGCGCCTCGCTGCTGGTGGTTTGCGGCAGCACCGTGGACGAAACCGTGAAGAACGATATTGCCATCGCTTCCCGGCTCCACAAGACCGCAACCACCCTGGACGGCATTTTGACCGTAAAGGGGCAGGGACGAAACAGGTGTCCCCGTGAGTAACAGCAAAACCATTGCCCAGCGGATGGAGGAAGCCCGGATTCAGGCCGGTGCCCAGAATTACAAGGGGCATGGCTACATGGACTTGGCCCGGTTCGATGAAAACACCCGGCACATGGTTATCTTCCATGTCCTGACCCACGATTCCCCGGTGGGTGACAAAGGCGACAGGATGCGCCTGTTCCTCTCCAACAAAGGCTATCAGAAAGCGTTGGAGCATGAAAGGCACGGGAACATCCAGATTCTGTCCCATGCCAGGGTCCTTCGGGGAAATCTGATCTACGACCACAAAGACCAGATTCGGTAAAGGAGGTTCTATGAATCTGAAAATTCTGCTGCACCGGCTGGTGGTTCCGCCCTAGACGGTGCCTTCTTCTCCCTGCAAATTCCATGAAAGGAGGGTGATTTTCCATGCAGGAAGAAGTG
>CAMGCA010000363.1 GCA_946011705.1 uncultured Clostridia bacterium
GGAGCTGTTTTGGTTTGTGGTGGTGGGGAGCGGTAGATTGGGTGGCGGCTAGTTCGGTTTTATGGCCGGTCCCTGCTCCGTGGAATCCGAGGAGCAGATCATCGAAGTTGCGCAGGCAGTGAAAGCTTCCGGTGCCACCATGCTCCGGGGCGGCGCGTTTAAGCCCCGCACCTCTCCCTACGCCTTTCAGGGTATGAAGGGCGAAGGCATCCGGCTGCTGCTAAAGGCCAAGGAAGCCACCGGCCTTCCCATTGTGACAGAGCTGATGACGATTTCTACCCTGGACCTGTTCGCGGATGTGGATGTGATTCAGGTGGGCGCCCGGAATATGCAGAATTTTGATCTTCTGAAGGAACTTGGCAAGACCAGAAAGCCCATTCTGCTGAAGCGCGGCCTGGCCAATACCATTCAGGAGCTGCTCATGAGCGCGGAGTACATCATGAGCGAGGGCAATGAAAACGTCATTCTCTGCGAGCGGGGCATCCGCACCTTTGAAACCGCCACCCGCAATACTCTGGACCTGTCCGCTGTGGCTGTGCTGCACAATCTGTCTCACCTGCCTGTGGTGGTAGATCCCAGTCACGCCACCGGCAAGGCTGAACTGGTTGCTCCTATGGCCTACGCCGCCGCAGCCGCCGGCGCTGACGGCATCATGGTAGAGGTGCACAACAATCCTGCCTGCGCCCTGTGCGATGGTGCTCAGTCTCTGACTCCGCCCCAGTTTGACGAGCTGAATCGGAAGGTGCAGAGAATTCGTGAGGTTCTGGTATGAATGTAGGAATTCTGGGGCTTGGTCTCATCGGCGGCTCCCTGGCCCGGGCCTATGCGCTGGAGGGGCACACCGTCTACGCGATTCAGAGAAACGAAACCATGCTGTCCTTTGCCATGCTGGCCGGGGCGGTACATGGCAAGCTCAACGAGGAAACCATACCCAAATGTGACCTGATCCTGCTGGCAATCTATCCCGATGGCAGCGCCTCCTGGCTGGAAAAGAATGCCCATCTGATTTCCAAAGACGCCCTTGTGCTGGACTGCTGCGGTGTGAAGCAGGAAATCTGCTCCCGGTGCTTTCCCATTGCCAGGGAATACGGCTTTACCTTTGTGGGCGGGCACCCCATGGCGGGCTCCCAGTTCTCCGGCTTCAAGTACAGCCGGGCCGATCTGTTCAGCGGCGCGCCCATGGTGCTGGTGCCCCCGGTGTTTGACGACATCGCCCTGCTGCAGCGGGTCAAGGACGCCTTGAAGCCATGTCATTTTGGCTTCTTCTCCGTGACCACCGCGCAGGAGCATGACAAGATGATTGCCTTCACCTCCCAAATGCCCCATATTCTGAGCAACGCCTTCATCAAATCCCCCACCGCATTAAAGCACAAGGGCTTCTCGGCAGGAAGCTATAAGGATCTGACGCGAGTAGCCTGGCTGAATCCGCAAATGTGGGCGGAGCTGTTTCTGGAAAACCGGGACAATGTTCTGTTTGAACTGGACTACTATATTGAAAGCTTGAAGCAATACCAGCAGGCCATTCGGGATAACGATATGGACGCTCTGGTGCGGCTGCTGGACGAGGGCAAAAAGCGAAAGGAAGAGGTAGACGGATGAATACCGTAACTGTCAGCGCGTCCAAAACCTATGACATTCTCATCGGCAGCGGTCTGCTGCCTCAGCTGGGAGAACAGGTAAAAAAGCTGGGAAAAGCAAAGAAAATCTGTGTGGTCAGTGAAACAACGGTGTTTCCTCTGTATGGGAAGGCTGTGACGGAAAGTCTGGAAAACGCCGGATTTTCTGTGGTAAGTTTCGTTTTTCCTGCCGGAGAGGAAAGCAAAAACGGTTCCGTTTTTCTGGAGCTTCTGAATTTTCTGGCAAAAAGTGGATTGACCCGCTCCGATATCATCGTCGCTTTAGGCGGTGGTGTCACCGGCGACCTTGCCGGGTTTGCGGCTGCCAGCTACCTGCGGGGCATCCGTTTTGTTCAGGTGCCCACCACCCTGCTAGCGGCGGTGGATTCCTCCGTTGGCGGCAAAACCGCCATTGATCTGCCCGCAGGCAAGAATCTGGCCGGGGCCTTCTGCCAGCCCAGTCTGGTGCTGTGCGACACCGACACCCTGAATTCCCTTCCTGCCGACATTTTCCGGGACGGCTGTGCGGAGGTCATCAAATACGGAATCCTCTACGATCCTGTTCTGTTCGCCCATTTGGAGGAAAAGGGGCTGGATTTTGACCGGGAAGCCGTCATCACCCGCTGCGTGGAGTTAAAGCGGGATGTTGTCATGGAGGACGAATTCGACACAGGGGCCAGAATGAAGCTGAATCTGGGCCACACCATCGGTCACGGCGTGGAAGCTAAGAGTCATTTCACCCTGTCCCACGGCAAATCCGTCGCCATCGGCATTGCCATCGTCAGCCGGGCCTGCCATTGTCCGGACACGCCGCGGATTCTGTCAATTCTCAGACAGTTTGGTCTTCCCACCACCACCGAGGATTCCGCGGAAGAAATCCTCAGCTATGCGCTGTCCGACAAAAAGCGCTCCGGCGACCTTGTGAAGCTGATTCTTCCCAACACCATCGGCGACTGAGCCTACCTGCCGACCCCGGTAAGAGATTGATAATC
>CAMGCA010000364.1 GCA_946011705.1 uncultured Clostridia bacterium
CACATTGGCGAATTCCATCATCCGATACAAAGGAATCTCAAAGCTGGGATTTCGCGGCATGGAAAAAGGGGCGGTAAAGAGAGTGCTCTATTTTGTGCCCCTGCTGCTCATTGCCCTTTCCCCTTTTGCGGCGGGAGTCGATTTGAAGGGCGGAGCGGCGTTCCTGTTCGCCAACCTGTTTTTGACGCTGGGTATCGGGATGGCGGAGGAGATCTTTTTCCGAGGCATTATCTGCGGCCTGTGGTTGGAGCGCGGCGTGGGAAAGGCAATGATAATCTCATCCGTTCTATTCGGGTTCAGCCATCTCCTGAACATAGCTGGAGGCGCGGAATTGGGGGAAACAGTTCTCCAGATCTGCTTCGCCCTGGTCTACGGGATGGTATTTGCCCTGATTTTCGCTGAAAGCGGCAGTCTTCTCCCCTGCGTACTGCTCCACGCTTTGCATGACTTTTGTTCCTTCATCAGCGGGGAGGTTTCCGCGCAGTTTGAGATATTTCTGGGTGCGGTACAGTTTATCGTCTTGTTGGTCTATTTCCTCTATCTGTTCCGAATAATTGCTCGTAAAAGGGAACTGGCTATGAAAGGCAGGTGAAAACCGATGAAAAAGTATCAGGTCATGTACTACGCGGGAGCTGCAATCAGCCTGCTGGTGGGGCTGTGGCACTTTACCGTGCCGTGGATGTTTGGCTGGGCTTCGTATATACCGTATGAAACGCTGGTGGTTCCCATCAATTATGTCAACCTATGCTTTTCATTTTTACTGTCGGGGCTGAGCCTTACCGTCATTCTGTGGGGCAAAAAGGTATTCGCGCAGAATCCGGAAGCGCTTTATATTTACGACTTTTTGCTTGCGCTTTGGATCTTCCGTGTGGCTGTGGCGATGATTTATCCCTGTCCGCCGGAATCAAATGTGTGGACGTCTTAGGGGCATCTCGGCGGGTCTGTTCTGGTATGTGTGCTGCTGCTTGTGCCGTTTATACGGGTGGCCTCCACAAGGAAGAATAGAAAAAAGTAATGGCTAAAACAAAATTCATTAGAGGAGTTGCATTATGGAATATCCGGTGGAAGAAATTCTCTCTTATCCCCTGCCTGCCCTTTTTGTGCTGGCAGTGTTTTACGGCATATATTTTGCCAAGATGCTGGCGCAGAAGCGCCGCGGCATCCGGACGCGGCAAATCGGACAGCGGAAAGAAAAGTCCATTCACACAGTGGAACTACTGATGAGCATGGCCACGCTGGGCGTTGTGATTGCACAGCTTGTGTCCATAGCGTTCGGCTGGAGCTGCCTTGCGGCAAACGCTCGCTTTACCGGCTTTGTCATCGGGATGCTTGGTGATTTGATCTTTCTCCTTTCCGTTCTCTGTATGAAGGATAGCTGGAGGGCGGGCATCCCGGATCAGGATCACACAGAACTGGTCACATCCGGAATCTATCGGTTCAGCCGCAATCCGGCCTTTCTCGGCTTTGACCTCATGTATATCGGTGTGATGCTGATGTACTGCAATTTGCTGACCGTGCCGCTTACGGTGTTTGCCATTGTGATGCTGCATTTACAGATTTTGCAGGAGGAACGGTATCTGGAGGAAACATTCGGCGCGGCGTACCGGGAATACAAGCGGCATACATTCCGCTATCTTGGGCGGCGATAAAGGATGGTGTATAACCATATTGATTGGACAGATTTTGTTGTAGAGTAAAGGCAACACCTCACAAAGCCGTCAGGCGGTCTTTGCGCAGTGGTGTCTTAAAAGAAAAAGGGAGTGAAAATTTATGCGTGACTTTATCATGGCGGCGGTGCCGCTGGTGGTGGCCGGGATCGCTTTGGCGGTGTTCTTCGCCGGACGGGCAGAAAAAAAAGAAGCAGGAAAAGAAAAACGACTATGAGGCCATGGGGATGAGCCTGGGGATGTGCTTCGGGGCCGCCGTTGGCGCCATTTTCCCGGAGTACATCGGCGTCACCCTGTCTATGGGGATGCTCGTCGGACTGCTGGTCGGTATGTGCGTAAAAAAATTGTGAGGAGGATACCAATGAATTTTTGCCAAAAGGAGGATTGGAGGGCAGCCGTATGGGTTCTTTGCTGAAATCAACGAGGAATACGAGAGCGCTGCCCACGGGAACCTTGCGGTATATCAGAAGCGATTATCCGGGGCACCTTTCGGATGAAGAAGTCAGCTGGCTGCGAAAAAATGGCGTTACTACAATCATTGACCTGCGGGAAAAGACGGAATATGCGCAAAAACCGTGCAGACTGGAGACGGAAAGCGGGTTTACCTACTATCATCTGCCTGTTACCGGGGGCGGAGCCGTACCAGAATCTCCGGATTCTGTTGCCGATGCTTATGTCAAGATGATAGATGGACAGATGGAGCGGATCATTTGTGCCATTGTGAAGGCGGAAAGCAATGTGCTGTACTTTTGCGGCGCGGGAAAAGACAGAACCGGCGTGGTTTCCGCGATCCTGCTGAAACAGCTCGGATTCAGCGACAGCGTGATCATCGAGGATTACATGAAAACGAAGGACAACCTGTTGGACTTCCTGAAAGCGTTCGCTGCGGAGCATCCGGAGGTAAACATTCATACCATTCTCCCAAGAGAGGAGAATATAA
>CAMGCA010000365.1 GCA_946011705.1 uncultured Clostridia bacterium
CCGCGAACAGCTGGCGGTTTCGCGCATCGCCGAGCGGTTTGTGCCGCACGTTGCCATCTATCCTGCCAGCCACTATGTGGCATCCAAGGAGAAGCTCCACCGGGCCATGCTGGAAATCCAGAAAGAGTGCGACCAGCAGGTGGCCTATTTCCGCGCCCACGACAAGCTGATTGAGGCCCAGCGGATAGCCCAGCGGACGGCCTATGATCTGGAGATGCTGACAGAAATCGGCTTTTGCAGCGGCATCGAGAACTATTCCCGGGTGATTCAGGGCCGCGCCCCCGGCACGCCGCCCACCACGCTTTTGGACTATTTTCCCAAGGATTTCCTTATGTTCATCGACGAGAGCCATGTGACCCTGCCCCAGTGCCGGGCCATGTACGCCGGCGACCGCAGCCGCAAGGACGCGCTGGTGAACTACGGCTTCCGGCTGCCTTCTGCCTACGACAACCGGCCCCTGAACTTTACGGAGTTTGAGCAGAAGATCAATCAGGTGATCTACGTCTCCGCCACCCCGGCGGAGTACGAAAAAACCCGTTCCGGCCAGATTGTGGAGCAGGTCATCCGACCTACGGGCCTATTGGACCCGGAGGTGGAGGTGCGGCCCATCGACGGTCAGATCGACGACCTGATCGGGGAGATCAACGCCCGCTCTGCCCGGAATGAGCGGGTGCTGGTGACCACCCTGACGAAAAAAATGGCGGAGGATTTGACGGTGTACCTGCAAAAAGCGGGCATCAAGGTCCGCTATATGCACTCGGACATCGGGGCTATGGAGCGGATGGAGATTATTCGCGATCTGCGGATGGCAAAATTCGATGTTCTGATAGGAATTAACCTCCTTCGGGAGGGCCTGGATTTGCCGGAGGTCAGTCTGGTGGCTATTCTGGACGCGGACAAGGAAGGATTTCTGCGCAGTGAGACCAGCCTGATTCAGACCATCGGCCGTGCCGCCCGAAACGCCGACGGCAAGGTCATTCTCTACGCCGACACGGTGACCCCCTCCATGCGTACTGCCATGGACGAGACTGCCCGCCGCCGGGAAATTCAGGATGCCTACAACAAGGCCCACGGCATCGTGCCCAAGACGGTTATCAAGTCTGTTCGTGACCTCATTGAGATTTCCTCGCCCACCGCCGAGCGCAAGGGCCGTACCGGCGTGAAGATGACGAAGGCGGAGAAGGAGAAGGAAATCGCCCGTCTGGAAAAGCAGATGAAGGAAGCGGCGAAGATGATGGAATACGAGTACGCCGCCGTGCTCCGGGATCAGATCATCGAGCTGCGGGGAAATGGAACATAGTATATTGCGTAAAGGAACGAAGCGGCAACGCCGCCTCGCGGCGGTTTCCGGGTACAACTCAATCATTGTACCCGGAAAGCGTATTACAATTCACTATTGACAAACCATCCTTATTGATATAATATATCAATAAGGATGAGAAATTTTTAAGGATGATTATCATGAAGAACCGCAATACGATTCAGCGTGCTCTGGTTCTGGAGGCGGTCAACGCCCTCCGGAGCCACGCCACCGCGGATGAGGTCTATGAGGCGATCGTAAAAGCGCCCCCCCCTGTCAGCAAGGCCACGGTCTATCGGAATCTGAATCTGCTGTCGGAAATGGGGGAGATTCGCAAAATGGAAATTCCGGGCGGGGCAGACCGCTTTGACCACCGGTGCCATGACCACTGCCATGTACGCTGTGAACAATGCGGCCGGGTATTTGACGTAGACATGGATTACGTCACCGGGCTGGAAAAGGGCATCCGGGATACCCACGGCTTTGCCTTCACCGGCTACGATATCCTGTTCCGGGGTATCTGCCCGGAATGCCGGAAGGGTGAATAATTGTGTGCGCATACGGGCGCAAATACCCGTAAATATAGATGCAAAGGAGTACATTTATGAGAAGTATTACCACACTGGATCTGCAGTACGCACATCGATTCTATGGATTCAAGGGCGAAGCACAGTACCTCCACGGTCATACCGGCGTTTTGACCATCGAGGTTGAGGACACTGTGGAACCCGGTGTCAATATGGTTTTTCCCTGCAACGAAATTCAGAAGACCGCCTGGGAGGTTCTGAAGAACTTCGACCACGCCCTGATCCTCCGGGAGGACGATCCCCTGCTGCCCGCCATCCTCAGTGTCTACGAGGCCCAGGGCATCCGGGGCGGCGCGCCCACCAACAAGATGAAAGGCCCCGCCTTCCAGACCGAGCTGGCCACCGCCTACCCGGAGTGCCGTCTGGTGGTCACCAAGGAGACCATGACCGTGGAAGGCATGATCAAGATCGTCTACGACCTGCTGAAGGACAAGCTGAACATTGCCAAGCTCACCTTCACCAGCGGTGTCAACGCCGCCTCCCAGGAGTATACCCCCAGCAAGCAGATCGACCGCTGCCCCCTGTGCGGCATCGCCCTGAACGAAAAGGGTGTTTGCCCCAAGTGCGGCTATAAGAAGCAGTAAGCACGCAAACAGCCCGCCGGCTGAACCGGCGGGCTGCTCTATTGTACGCGGCTGATGTGGTAAAGAAGAATTTAGCGAATTAGCATGTCATTGCGAGGAGGGCGAAGCCCGACGTGG
>CAMGCA010000366.1 GCA_946011705.1 uncultured Clostridia bacterium
TCCCGGCCACCACCAGCGGCACCGCCGCCATGATAAAGTCACGCATAAATTTTCATTCCTTTCTTACAATGTCTTTACCATCTGCATTTCCCGGAATTGTCTTCCGGAAAACAAGTACGCAACCTCTTTGATCTCTTCAAAACCAATATCAGCGTACATCCCGCGCGCGACCGCATTATCCAAAGACACGCTGATATACAACTTCTCGGCGTTGTGCTTTTTCTTAAAATAGTCCAGAAAAGCCACGACCGCCTGTTTACCATACCCTTTCCCCTGATACTGCTTTCCGATCATAAAACGACTCATAGACCATCCGGGAATGGTATCATCAAAATCATATAAGATAAACCCCACCATCGTATCTCCGTGATAGACGCCTAAAGTATATAATCCATCTTCGTAAGCGGCTTCAACCAATGACCGCTTGTTATCCGCGACAAACCATTTTTGACTGTCATTGACAGTTAGAGATATGCAATCCCAGTAGTTTGAACGATCGATTTCTCTAAATTCCATCATGTACTCCTGTCTTTCTCCTTTATCGCCGCCCAAGATAGCGGAATGTATGCCGCTTGTATTCCCGGTACGCCGCGCCGAATGTTTCCTCCAGATACCGTTCCTCCTGCAAAATCTGTAAATGCAGCATCACAATGGCAAACACCGTAAGCGGCACGGTCAGCAAATTGCAGTACATCAGCATCACACCGATATACATGAGGTCAAAGCCGAGAAAGGCCGGATTGCGGCTGAACTGATAGATGCCGGATGTGACCAGCTCTGTGCGATCCTGATCCGGGATGCCCGCCCTCCAGCTATCCTTCATACTGAGAACGGAAAGGAGAAAAATCAAATCACCGAGCATCCCGGTGGCTAAGCCGGTAAAGCGCGCCTTTGCCGCAAGGCAGCTCCAGCCGAACGCTATGGACACAAGCTGCGCGATCACAACGGCCAGCGTAGCAATGCTCATCAGCAGCTCCACCGTGTGAATGGACTTTTCTTTTCGCTTTCCAATTTGCCGCGTCCGGATGCCGCGGCGCTTCTGCGCCAGCATCTTGGCAAAATAAACGCCGTAAAACACCGCCAGCACAAAAAGGGCGAGCAGGGGATAAGGGAGAAGTTTTTCCATCGGATATTTCATAATGCAACTCCTCAAATGAATCTTGGGGACCTCTGAACAATTCGTCTGCGGCTGGATGGCGGGTCTTTTGCCCCATCCGTGCAGTACCGAAATTGGGAAATACACAAAGTATTCCCGCAATTTCGGTACTTTCGGCTGAGCCAAAATCCCTCGCCACCAACTCTTGCCGAATTATTCAGAGGTTCCCTTGTTTTAGCCATGAGCAAAACGCAAGGCGACCTGTTACTTTTTTTGATTATTCCTTGAGCAGGCCACTCGGATAAACGGTACAAGCAGCAGAAGACATACCAGAATAGAACCGCCCAGCTGCCCGTAGGACATCCACACGTTTGATTCCGGCGGGCAGGGATAAATCACCGCCACAACCACCTGGAAAATCCAAAGGGTCAGCAAAAAGCCGTAGAGATAGAACGCCTCCGGGTTCTGAGCAAACACCTTTTTGCCCCACAGAATGACAGTAAGACTTAGCCCCGACAGCAAAAAGGAAAAGCATAGGTTTACATAATTTGCGGGAATCACCAACGTCTCATAGGGGATATAGGAAGCCCAGCCAAACATCCACGGCACGGTAAAGTGCCACAGCCCCACCAGCAGGCCGATCGCAGCTCCCGCGTAGTACATGACCCGATACTTTTTCATCGGTTTTTACCTGCCTTTCATAGCCGGTTCCCTTTTGCGAGCAGTCATTTGGAACAGATAGAGGAAATAGACCAGCAATACGATGAACTGTACCGCGCCCAGAATTATCTCAAACTGCGCGGAACCCTCTCCGCTGATAAAGGCGCAGAAGTCATGCAGAGCGTGGAGCAATACGCAGGGGAGAAGACTGCCGCTTTCCGCGAAGATCAGGGCAAATACCATCCCGTAGACCAAGGCGAAGCATATCTGAAGGATCGTCTCCCTAAAGTCCGCGCCGCCTGCCAGATTCAGAATATGGCTGAACCCGAAAAGGACGGAGGAAAGCATCATCGCCTTTCCCACGCCGCGCCCCAGCCACGCTCCGCAGATGATCCCTCGAAAGAAAATTTCCTCCGCCATACCGATTCCAAGCGTCAAAAACAAGTTTGCTAAAATCAATGCCGCACCACCGTTAAAGTTTATTCCCGCCGTAAAAGGGGAAAGGGCAATGAGCAAAAGCGGCGAAAAATAGAGCATTCTCTTTGCCGCCCCTTTTTCCGCACTGCGAAATCCCAGCTTTGAGATTCCTTTGTATCGGATGATGGAATTCGCCAATGTGATAATTACAAGCCCCCAGATCACAGCGCCCCTGATCAGTGCAGAGGGAATGCCCTCTATTCCCGTGATCACCACGATTGCTCCTTGCGCGAAAAAGAACAGCAGCAGCACAAGCATTGCCCCGGCGGTTTTCAGTACGATTCTGTCTTTCCGTTTCATTTTGAGCCTCCTGTCCCATTCCCCGGCAATGTGCCAAAAGAAGTTCT
>CAMGCA010000367.1 GCA_946011705.1 uncultured Clostridia bacterium
TAGTGTTCGGGCCTCCTTTGGAACGGTCAGAGAATGCAGAGCTACAGAGGACTCCCTATTTTCACGAGCCACCGAATCCCAACATCACTGTGGGGAGAGGCCGCCCAATAGATGAAGAGAGCGGCCGGCGAACAGCGGCCCGGCTGGGAAGGGAGTATCATGTGTCCGGCGCAACTGTACAGAAATATGCGAAATACAGTGCGGCATTGGATGCCATCGCACAAAATGCTCCTGAGCTTGTTCCGCACATTCTTTCCGGGGCATATAAGATTTCTTTCGAAAATATCGTTGCTCTATCAGAAATGGGACCCGAAGAATTGAAAACACTTAGTAGAAAAATCGGGAAAAACCCCTATGCTTTCGCTCGTTATAGTGAATCGAGACGATGCCTTTATTCCGACGTTTCTGCCAAGCTCGGTACAGCGGCGGCAGAGCAGCCGGCAATCAAGACGATGCCCGCCTATGACCCGGATGCGGAAGTTGCTGGACTTACTCTTACGATCCCCTCCTGGATGAGCTCCATCGACCGGACAAAGTCCATGGCACATTTGGAAGCAATCTCACCTGCTGCCAGGCAAAACCTCTTGGCAGCGTTGACTGAATTAGAAGGAAAAATCCAGGAAATGCTCAGTGCAATTGAGGGGGAATCCTAATGGAAGATTATAGTATGTTTGTTCCCAATGTTCACTTCGAACAGATTCCCATCAAGAGCCTCGTATCCAATCAGGAGTACCAGAGAAATATTTCCGAACAGCATGTGCTGAATGCTGCGGCACACTTTGATCTGTATCAGATCAACCCTGTGAAGGTAAGCCGTCGAAATGGGGTCAACTATGTCTTCAATGGCCAGCACACAGTGGAGATCGTCGCACTGGCCTCTGGCTCTCGTGAAACGCCAGTCTGGTGCATGATATACGATGATCTAAACTACGAGCACGAGGCAGATATCTTCGCCAACCAGATGAAGTTTGTCAAACCGCTCCGTCCCTATGAAGTGTTTATGGCAAATGTGGAAGCCGGGAATCAGGAGCAGCTTATGATCAAAGATCTGGTAGAGTCTTATTCTCTTTCCATTGGCCAGGTCAGAAACTATGGCGTTGTCTGTGCTGTCTCCACGCTTGAAAATATATATGAGCGGTTCGGTTATCACGTACTTGATCGAACACTCAGACTCTGCGTAGGTACCTGGGAGGGCGATATGAATTCGCTTTCCGCCAATATGCTCAATGGAATCGCCAGATTGGTATACACCTTTGGCGACACATTGAAAGATGAAACCTTCAAGGAAAAAGTGGGGGAAATGTCGGTCAAGCTGCTTTCGAGGACAGCCAAGGAACGACGCCCCGGTTCTATGGGCTATGCCGAGGCGATGCTTCTGGCCTATAACCGCAAATGCAAATATCCGCTTAAATGGACCAAGCTCTACGAGAAGAATGTGGGGAACAATGAAGGACTGGACATTGATACGGATATGGACGAGGATGAGGGCGGGGACTCTTTTGAGGGAGCCGCCAAAGAATAAGCAAACGGACGGTTCCACCAGGAATCGTCCGTTTGTGATCTTATCATGGAAGGGAAAAGGCGGGGCGCAGGTTCTCTATCGCTCCTCGGCTGAGGCCCTACTGCCCGGCCAGCCGTTCCCAGTGTCCGGATACTGTTTTGCAGACCTCCTCTGCAGCCTGTTCCGCTTCCTGCGGGGCAAGGCCGAAATAATCGGCTACCTCCAGCGCCAAATCCAAGTCAATGGTGTTAACATATTCACTCACATTGAGGGAAAGCCGGTCCCCGAGGGGACTGGGTTCACATCATAGAGAGGGGCCAGCCGCCAGCCGGTGGGTGTCAGAAGAAAACCATGGTTGCGCAGGTGGTCGTCAGTATTGGATACCGCCATGCTGAACACGATTCGCTTCCACAGCTCGGTCAGATCCTGCCGGGGTGATGCCCCGTTGGCCCGGATGAACGCCGCCAGATCCAGATAGCTGCTTCCGTCCGCAGCCGAGGCTCCATCGGTCTTGCCCAGCAGGGTCATGGCGGAGGCGAAGTGGATGCGGCGGCTGCCATTTCGGTCAAATCGCTTGACGAGAAAGGTGCTGCCGGTCTTGGAGAACGTCTCCAATTTGGATTCCGGAACATCCAGCCCGCAGAGCCGTGCCAGGTCATGGACGACCTTCTCCCACGCGCCGCTGTTATATTCATCATGCTTGGAAGGGAACTTGGCAATCCACAAGGCACCATCTGTGGCCTGCACCGTAGCTTTGGGTCTTGCGCCTCCCAAGGAGGAGCCGGGGGCCAGAAGCTCACGCAGCCATTTTTCATTCAGGCCGCTCTCATCGCTCTCAAATGCGATAGAGGCATTTTCCAGCGTCCGAAGGTTTACCCATGGAGGCGTCGCAAACGCTTTATCGTTCGAAAGAAATTCGCCCCCTTCTTCCAAGCTGAACCGCAGCGCACCCATACGGGATTCATCGTAGACCCCCAACAGGAAGTCGCTCTCCGTTAGCTTTCTGGGTTTGCGGTCTTCTTTTCTGGCGTCGATGGCCTCCTTGCGCCTCATCAGCAGGCGTCCCCAGCGATC
>CAMGCA010000368.1 GCA_946011705.1 uncultured Clostridia bacterium
CTGTCGCAGGATTTTCCGGCGCAGGAGTTTGCACCGCCGCTGAAACTGTACCGGATGAGCTTGAAATAGTCGGCCGCCCGGCGCACATCTCCGCGGGGCGCCCGTTCCAGCATCATCCTTCGGATGGTTTCGGCATCCGGCGGCTCCAGATACCGCTGGGTCAGTTCCATCTCCTCATCCAGATAATCATCGGTGAATTCCTCACGGGAGAAAAACTTATACAGAACATTGAAGTCATCACGGGTGTTCAGCGGCAGAAAGCCAAGTTCCAGAAGGAGCGCCATGGTCCTGTTTTTGACACAGCAGAACAGATTGGTCAGGTCGCCGTTGAAATCGTTGTAGACCTCCATGCATCCCTGCTGGATCGGGCGGCTCAGTGTGACTGTCCCGCTGCCGCCGAACACATCGATAAACCGGGAATAGCGCGAGGGGGACAGCTTGTGGATCAGCCAGAGCAGCTTGCTTTTGCCTCCCACCCAGGGGATGAAGCTTTTCAAGCGGTATCACCTCCCCCCAGGGGGAGGGATATCTGGCCGCTGTCGGTGAATTGTTCCAACGCTTTGGTGAGGCCGCGCTCCGCATGGGCGATCTTCTTGATCCTGCTTCGGAGCTGACGGATCGTCCGCCGCAGCTCCTCCTCGGTGCCGGCATAATAATAGCCGGCATCAGAGCTGCAAATGGGGATGCCGTCCCCGCGCAGGCTGTTGATCAACCGCCGCAGGTCGGGTCCGCGGATCTGAAAAGCGGCCTCCAGCTCACGGCTGGGGACGACTCTCAGCTCACCGCAGTGATACTCCTTCAGGTGTTTGGCGATAGGGTTGTCCGTCGTCATGAAGACTCCTTTCCGGGACAGTTACCCAGAAAGAGCACAAAAAAAGAAGGGGCCGTTCGTCCCTTTCGGGTAACGGCCCCTGTAGCTTTCAGGCTATTTTACTCTTTTTATATCATCACCTCCATTGGGGCGGAGACTGGTCTGTGCGAGGGCTTCTCACATGGACATGGTCGGCTCCATCTCCGGCTGACTGTACTCATAGACCGGCTCTGTGCCGTTCCAGGATACAAAACCATGTTCGGCGGCGGACAGGCCCATGCGCTTCATTCTCTGATTGGCATAGCCTTCAGCGTCAAAGCAGGTGGCGAGCAGTTCGTCCTTGGGATAGATGCCATCCCGTTTTGCCAGCTCTTTTCCGAAATCGGCAAGATCCATGTCACGGGGCATGAAGTGATAGCAGTGGAGGTTCTGCGCCAGATCCAAGGCGTAATCCAGGCGGTGGCAGTCCTCCAGCTCCATGACTGCCTGCCACTTATCCAACCATCTGGGCTCTCCCTGTCCCTGCTCGCCCCAGATGTAACCAAAGTCGATGGCATGGCGGACAAGTTCCGACGCGGAGCCGTACTGGGAGAGGATGTCCTTCAGCTGCGGGAGGCAGCAGTCCACATCCACAGCAATACACTCGGTCACGGATTCGACCTCCAGTGCGTCCAGCGCCAGGAGAAGTTCGTCCGGGTGTGCGGCGTCCATGTATTCGCCGGTGTCCGGGAAGCCCACCCACACGCCGTCCATGTTGGCTCGGCTGGCCAGCTTGACTCGGATGCCGTAGTCACCTTTGTCGGGGTTCATCGAAGGGTCGCCGTCCAGAAACGGATCGATCAGAGAGGTGACCTTGATGAAATGTCCATCACAGAAAGTGTTCCCGCCCTTCTGGCGATATGCTGCGCCCACTTTCTCCGGGTCAAGAAACTCCCGTGCTTGATCGGAGGGGCGTTGGATCTGCTCCATGATGAATTTGCCCAGTTGGACATCATCCCCGGCGCCGTAGAACAGATCGTAGTGATCCAGCTGATTGGCAATCAGCATCACATCGCAGGCCATCTGCGAGCGCTCGATCTGCATTGCCCCGCGGAACAGGAGGCTTTCCTTTACCGTCATGTTCTCAAATCGCCGTTCCAGCCAATCGTGCTGGGATTTGGTCATTTCAAAGCCATCCAGCAGGTCAAGGAGCTGTCTGGCTTGCGGGCTCGTCATCACATCATCTCCATTCCGGCACACTCTGTCTGTTTTTCCTCGCTGTGGATCAGTCCACCATCTCTGCGCTGAACCAGCCCGTAGGGGGTCATCACAGCGTTGTTGTCTGCAATCACATCCTTCCCGTAGTTGCGGAGGCTGACATGCTTCTGCAAAATAGACCGGGAATGCTCATCCACAAAGAGACGGAGCTCTTCCACAGCCACCTCCTCGGGATTTCGCTGATCTGGCTCGAGCAGGTAGTCATCCAGATTTTCCGCAATCCGGACAGCGGCGGCAATATCGTGGCAATCCGCCGCGAGGATGACTGCCTTGAATTTGGAAAGCTCCTCTTGTGCGCTCAGCTCCTTGAAGCATTTGGCCAACTCGTTCAGTTCATGGATATCATCGCAGTCCATGTTATCCAGAAGCGCAGGCATTGCACTGTCCTTCACCTGAAAGACCATTTCTGACCAGGAAGCGCCTCCGCAAGCCTCCAGGACGGCATCCACCCGCTCCTGCGTGGCGGGGAGATCCAGAGGTGCCAGGTGTTCCG
>CAMGCA010000369.1 GCA_946011705.1 uncultured Clostridia bacterium
CGTGTCCGTGCAGGTGCGGACTCAGTGCCGGGAGCACATCATCCGCAAGACCTTCGACGCCTGCAAGGGTGCGCCCAACGCCATCATCCACTTCTACAATTCCGTGTCCGTTGCCCAGCGGGAGCAGGTGTTCCGCAAGAGCAGGGAGGAGATCAAGCAGATCGCCGTGGAAGGTGCCAAGCTGGTCAAAAAGTTAGCGGCGGAATATGAAGGAAACTTCCGCTTTGAATACTCCCCCGAGAGCTTCACCGGCACCGAGCCGGAGTACGCCTTGGAGGTCTGCAATGCGGTGCTGGACGTGCTGGAGCCCGGCCCGGACAACAACGTCATCATCAACCTCCCCGTCACCGTGGAAATGAGTATACCTCACATCTACGCCAGCCAGGTGGAGTACATGAGCGAGAACCTCAAGTACCGGGAGTATGTTACCCTGTCCCTGCACCCCCACAACGACCGGGGCACCGGCGTGGCGGATACCGAACTGGCTTTGCTGGCAGGCGCGGATCGGGTGGAGGGCACCCTGTTCGGCAACGGCGAGCGCACCGGCAACGTGGATGTCATCACCCTTGCCATGAATATGTACTCCCACGGCGTTGACCCCATGCTTGACTTCTCCGATATGCCCGCCATCTGCAAGACCTATGAGGACTGCACAAGAATGCACGTCTACGAGCGCAGCCCCTACGCGGGCGCGCTGGTCTTCGCCGCCTTCTCCGGCTCCCATCAGGATGCCATCGCCAAGGGTATGCAGTGGCGGAAGGAAAAGAATCTCCACCGCTGGACGGTGCCCTACCTGCCTGTGGATCCCCAGGATATCAGCCGGACTTACGACGCCGACGTCATCCGGGTCAACTCCCAGAGTGGCAAGGGCGGCATCGGCTACCTGCTGGAGCAGGCCTACGGCTACATTCTGCCGCCCAAGATGCGCGAGCATCTGAGCTACCAGTGCAAGGCCGTGTCCGACCACGACCACCGGGAGCTGAAGGCGGAAGATGTTCTTTCCATCTTCATGGACTGCTATCTGAACATCCGCAGCCCCCTGGCAATTTCCGGCCTACACTTTACCCAGAATGACGCGGGCGTGGAAGCCATCGTCACCTTCCTGCGCCACGGCCGGGAGACCACCGTGCAGTCTAAAGGCAACGGCTCTCTGGACGCAGTGAGCAACGCCCTGAAAGCCTACACCGGCATGACCTACACCCTGAAGGTCTACACTGAGCATTCCGTTCAGGAGCGCAGCTCCGGCTCCACCGCCGCTGCTTATATCGGCTTGGAAAGCCCGGAGGGCAAGATGTTCTGGGGCGCGGGCACCGACACCGACATCATCAAAGCCAGCGCCAGCGCGCTGGTGGGCGCGTTCAATAATATGACAAACGCCTAGTGCGCAGATACAAGATACAGAGATACTAGATACAAGATATTTTCTCTGTGACTTGTCTCTTATCTTGTATCTATTCCGGAGGAATGTTTATGGGTATGACATTAACACAGAAAATTCTCGCGGCCCACGCGGGGATGGAAACCGTAAATCCCGGTCAGCTGATCCGGGCAAAGCTGGATATCGTGCTGGGCAACGACATCACCACCCCCGTGGCCATCAACGAGTTTACGAAAAACGGCTTCAACACCGTATTTGATAAAGACAAAATCGCCATCGTCCTTGACCACTTTGTCCCCAACAAGGACATCAAGGCCGCCCAGCAGAGTAAGCAGTGCCGGGAATTCGCCTGTGAGCACTGCGTCAGCCACTTCTACGACGTGGGCAAAATGGGCATCGAACACGCTTTGCTTCCCGAACAGGGCGTGGTCACCGCCGGAGACTGCATCATCGGCGCGGACAGCCACACCTGCACCTACGGCGCGTTGGGTGCCTTCTCCACCGGTGTCGGCTCCACGGACATGGCTGCCGGCATGGCCACCGGGGAAGCCTGGTTCAAGGTTCCCGCCGCCATTCAGTTCCGGCTCACCGGAAAACTGCCCGCGAATTGCAGCGGCAAGGACGTGATTCTTTCCATTATCGGCAAGATCGGCGTGGACGGGGCACTGTACAAATCCATGGAGTTTACCGGCGAAGGCGTAAAGTCCCTTTCCATGGACGACCGGCTGTGCATCTGCAACATGGCCATTGAAGCCGGCGCGAAAAACGGCATCTTCCCCGTGGATGAGGTCACCATGGCCTACCTGGAGGGCCGCAGCGAGCGTACCCCAAAGATTTTTGATGCTGACCCGGATGCCGTTTACGAGCAGACCATTGACATTGACCTGTCGGAAATCGTTCCCACCGTGGCCTGCCCCCACCTGCCGGAGAACACCCACCCCGCATCGGAATTGAGCGACATCAAGATCGATCAGGTGGTCATCGGCAGCTGTACCAACGGGCGCATGGAGGACATGGAAGCCGCTTACAACACCCTGAACGGCAAAACCGTGGCCCCCGGCGTGCGCTGCATCATCATCCCCGCCACCATCCAGATCTACAAGGAGTGCGTAAAGCGCGGCTACGTCACCGCAGTCATCGACGCGGGCGCGGTGGTGTGACCCCCCCACGGCG
>CAMGCA010000370.1 GCA_946011705.1 uncultured Clostridia bacterium
CCGGGCAGTGCCGGACAGGCCCGCCGGCCCCGCGGGTCGCTCTCCCCCCGTCCGAAGTGGCGCTGGGGATTGGGGGCGGTGCGCACAGCGGTGCAGCATAGCTCCTCTTTCAAAATCCGGGCGTCCTCCCGCTGCAGGGACTCCGGAGCGGCGTAGCCGATGTAGGGCCAGCACTGATGCCGGTTTAAGCCCCGGAGGAAGGTCTTCTTCCCGTTGAGAAAGAAACCGTCATTGCGGAACTCCGCCACCCGGAAGCCCACCTTCTGCTCCTTCACATCCATGACCCGGCCGATTTTCAGCAGCGTCACCCGGCAGGTGTAGAGCACCGGGTGTTTGGTGTCCCAGGGCTTGACCCCGGGGCACTGGATGGTGATGACGCCGTCGGTGGTAAAGGCCTTGCGCAGAAGCTCCCGTTCCCCCTTGTACAGCTCCACCAGCAGAAGGCATCCATGGGCATTGTGGAGGGTGGGACGGATTTTCAGGGTGGTCAGAGTGGGGGTTGTGATGAAGATATCCTCGATGTAGCTCTTTTCCCGCACATCCAGCCAGACCTCCCGGTACAGGCCGCCGTAGGTCAGGTAGTCGATGACGTTGCCGAAGGGCGGAATCGCCGGGTTTTCCGTGGTGTCCAGCCGGACGCACAGCAGATTTTCCCCGCCCAGAACCGCAGCATCGGTGATCTCCACCCGAAAGCCGGTGTAGCCGCAGCGGTGGGTGGTCAGCTCCCTGCCGTTGAGGTACACCGTAGCGATGTGGGCCGCGCCGTCAAATTGGAGAAAAATGTGCTTTCCCGCCAGCTCCCGCCCCAGATTCAGCTTTCTGCGGTAGCCGCAGTAGCCCTGATAGGCCATGTGGTCAGCATAGTGCAGCGGCAGCTCCGCCACCGTGTGGGGCAGGCGAATCGGTTCCCCCTGTCCTTCTCCCAGCGCGAAGCCATCAAACCATTCCGGTGTAAATTCCCATTCGTTGCAAAGACTGCGCATTTCGCTGCCTCCTGTTCATCTATCACGTTTTTGTTATTATACTCCACCGGAAATCATTACACAAGCACAAAAAAGCCTGCTTTTTGGCTGCCTGAAAAAAGCACCGGAAGTCCGGTGCTTTTTCTATGCCTTTGCTTCTCTTCCCTGACAGGTAAAGCAGATGACCTGCTTGCTTTCCGCCATTTTTCGCAGGATGTTCAGAGCTGCCGCCATGCGCGTGTCGTCAAAGCGCACCAGTGCGTCGTCCAGCACCAGCGGAGCATCGGGGGTCAGCTCCTCCGCCACCGCCAGACGAAGGGCCAGATACAGCTGGTCGATGGTGCCGTCGCTGCGCCAGATGGCGTCCCACTGCACATCCTCCTGTCCGGCGGACGCCCGGAGGGAGAAGTCCTCGCCCATGGTCAGGCTCTGGTAGCGTCCGTCCGTCATGGCGCCCAGCAGCTCCTGGGCCCGCTGGGTAATCCGGGGCGCAAACCGCCGCTGAAGCTCCGTCCGGGCCTGCTGGAGCGTCTCCTGAGCAATGGTCAGAGCGGTGTAGGTGTCCTCCAGACGGGCGATACGGTCGCTTACCCGCTTGTGCTGCAAGCGCAGGTCTTCGGCGCTGCCGATAATCTCCATCCGGCCCTGATACTGGCCCAGGCGGTTTTGAAGCCGCTGCTGTTCCGCGGCGCACTCCGCCAGCAGCTGGGCGGTCTGGGCTTCGTTCTGGGTCAGATTGTCGGGCGCCGTGGGCGTTTCCACGGGCTTGACCACAGCGTTCCGCGCCTCCAGATGCCGCCTGGCGGTCATGGCCTCCGCCCGCGCCCGGTCGTATTGCTCCCACTGGCGCTGAGCCTCCTGCCAGAAATCCAGCATCTCCTCCGGCTCCTGCAGGCCGCACAGGGAGTCCCGCTTCTTGCGCAAAACCATCAGCCGGACCTCCAGATCGCTGCCTACCTCCTGATAGGCTTTCAGGGCTTCACTGTAGGCAATCATGGCTTGCTCATATTCCATAATGGGCGCTGTCCAGCTTTTCCAGTCGGCGGTGCCGTACTTTTCCACAATGGCGAGGATTTTCTTTCGGGTGGACACCCGGTCGATCATGCCCCACACAAGAGCCAGCAGGCCCACGCCGCCGGCGATGACGGCAAAAACATAGGCCGTCAGGTAGGCAAGGCCCCCCGCCGCCAGCAGGCCGATAGCGCCGATGATCATGAAGATCAGCGGCATTTTGGACTGGGAGAGCTCTGTCATCTCCCGGGCGTCCTCCCGAGCCATGGCCCGGGCCGCTTCCGCGGTCAGCCCGGTGAAGGGATTGGGCAGTTCCGGCTTTTGCGGTTCCGTGGGAGCCTGCCGCTCCTCGGCGCGAATGGCGTTCCACTGGTCCCGGAAGGCCCGCAGCTCCCGAACCTTGCTCTCCACCTCCGTCTGAGGCGGCAGGGAGGCGCAGGCCGCTTCCAGTGCGCGGAGGATCTGCTCGGTTTCTTCCGTGGCTTCCCGGGCCTGGGCGATCTGGTTCAGACCGGATTCCATTTTGGCGTAGGCCAGAGCCTGCTGGTGGTTATACAG
>CAMGCA010000371.1 GCA_946011705.1 uncultured Clostridia bacterium
AGAAAGGATCAGGGTGCCCGGAGTGCCTGGTGGCTGTTTCTGGTAGGAAGCGGCTGCCTGAGCGCCTATCTGGTGGCCCGTGGCATCACCGCCGGACGGATTCCCCTGTCCAACCAGTTTGAGTTTGCCTCCGCCTTTGCCTGGGGCGTGGCAGTGATGCTGATTGTCCTGCAAAAGCGCACCCAGGCACAGTGGATCCGTGCGGCAGCCATGCCCATGGCGTTTCTGATTCTGTCCTACGCTGCCCTGCAGCCCCGGGAGATCACGGAACTGATGCCCGCTCTGAAAAGCGCCTGGTTCGGCCTGCATATCGGCTCCGCGGTATTCTCCTACGCCTCCTTTGTGCTGGCAGGCTGCGCAGGCATCCGATATCTGACCCTGAGCCGGAAGGATGGTGTAGAGAACCAGCTGATGCAGATTGATTTCCTGTGCTATCGGCTGGTGGCTCTGGGCTTTCTGCTGCTGACGGTGGTAATTCTTTCCGGCGCCATCTGGGCGGAGCAGGCTTGGTCTGCCTTCTGGACCTGGGACCCCAAGGAAACCTGGGCGCTCATCACCTGGATTCTCTACGCCATCTACCTGCATCTGCGTCTGCGCCGAAAGCTCAGCAGCAAGGTTATGGCGTGGATTGTGGTGATCGCGGTGCCTGTGGTGCTGTTCACCTTTGTGGGCGTCAATACCCTGCTGCCGGGACTTCACTCCTATGGCTAAATCGAAGATGGACGTAGACGGCAAACGACAAAGGGAGAAGGAAACCGTCTGCCTGATGATCGGGCTTTACTGCCAAAAAAAGCACGGTGGCAACTCTCTTTGCCCCGAATGCGCCGCGTTGGAGGCCTACGCAAAGCAACGGATTGACCACTGTCCATTTATGCAGACAAAGACCTTCTGCTCGAGCTGCAAAGTCCATTGCTACAAGCCGGACATGCGAGAAAAAATCCGACTTGTTATGCGCTTCGCCGGTCCTCGGATTATCTTTTACCACCCCATCATGGCAATTCGGCATATCATCGAAACCAAAAGAGGAAAGCAGCAACGCGAATTCTAAACGCCGATAATGACGCATTAGAATAACGGCTCGTAAGAAAAGCCAAAGTTGCCGGCTTCTTGTCGCTTTCCGAAAAGATCGATTCCAACTTTGCCAAGAAGTGGACGCAAAACCAAACTGGTGGCTGCTGCGCTGGATGATTATTGTTTTGTGATGTGGACATGGCGAGTGCGTGCCCTCTATTCTCTTAATTGTAGGTAAAACTGATCAGGGAACCTGTACTCAGGTTCCCTGATCAGCTGAGTCGTTGATTCAGTTTTGATAAGTTCGGGGCAAGTAGTCCCGATGCTTGGTCCGCTCAAGAAACTGTTTTAATATGATGTACATAGATAGAAGCAGTGGTTGAGGCTGCGGTATGTCTTATACTAATTCTTAATTAAAAACTTCAATTATCCAATCTCTGCCAGTAATGCTGGAAATGACATTGTTAGACAAAGAGCAAATGGTATCGCATAAGCGGTCAACGACTTTATCCAAAGTAGCAAAAACCTCGTTTCGGAATCCGCGTTTACGGATCTCTTTCCAAATCTGTTCAATGGGATTCATCTCAGGCGTATATGGAGGGATGTGGAAAAGGATTATATTCTCTGGTAATTCCAATCCACCGGATTTGTGCCATGCAGCACCGTCACAGCAGAGCAAAATTATGTCGTCGGGAAATCGTTCAGATAATTTCTTCAGAAAGATGTTCATGCACACTGTATTGCAATAAGGCATGAAAAGAAATAGTATCAAGGATAATTTTATCCCAGTGTCGTCTGATGGCATTTTTCAGAGGTTCATACAAAGTTCTATCCAAGAAGCAACTGGTTAAGCTATCCTTTTTGTAAATTATGTCATACCGCCATCGGTGTTGATTTACAAGGCTGATGAACTAAAAATATGGACAGCATCTGCACGTGATTACAGATGCTGCCCATTGTTTTTGACGGAATGAAGGAATCAGATTTCCTGTTCCTGTCTGCGGTGATTTTGCTGCTGTGTCTGTTCTTGGTTCTTGCGGGCGGAATCCACACAGGATTTGATTTTCCAGAGCTGCTGAGAATCTGCCCGGATGGATTTGAACTGGGCATAGGTTTCATCATGCTCCTGTTCCAATCTGGCATACTCTGCTTCCAGCTTATGGCGGTCAAACTTGCCGTCAGGGAATTGAGCGGACAGTTTGCGGCGGGCTTGGTAGAACTGTTTCAGTTCGGCCGCGTGGTCCGCCTTGTACTTCTCTTTGGAGCGGGTGAACTTGATGATCTTGTCCATGTCTCTCGGTGGCATCCCATTCAGAAGAAAGTACAGTTCATGGAAGTCCTCTTTGATCTGTCCGCTGCTGCACCTCTGCAATTCTTCATAGCTTTCATACAGAAGTGCCAAAACCGATTTGCCATCCCCCAATTTCAGAGGGCGGGAGGCAATATGTTTATCCAAGACAGCAAGGTAATCCGCATACTTCATGCGTAGATCACCCCCGCAAA
>CAMGCA010000372.1 GCA_946011705.1 uncultured Clostridia bacterium
GAAGGGATACCACAATTGTCAATTGTTCATTGTCAATTGTCAATTTCATTTCCCTTTTGCTGAGCAAATCCGATAAGCACATAAAGAAATAACCCTCGATCAACCGACTAATCACTTCGATGATCGAGGGTTATTTCATTTCGTAGGTGGGTTCCATCTGTGGTTAACCTCGCTTTCTATAGATTCGGAGATTACTTAGTACATTGGACTCACTCCTTTTTTGTAGCTTCATTATAACGCGGTTTCTCCCGTTTTGCAAGATGGAATGGTGCATAAGAAAAGGACAAAAAAGTTGGGAAAACTGAGAATGGATGTTTTGGACAAAATGTGGTATCATAAATATGTTGGGGTCAAAAGGGGGAACCGCGCTGGTCGGTTCCCCCTTTTTCCTTATTTCAGATAGTCCTGGGCGATCTCTGACAGAATCCGCTGATTCATCTTCGCAGCGTCTTCCATATTGGAATCCCGGGCGGACAGGTAGACCTTGACCTTCGGCTCCGTGCCAGAGGGCCGCACCAGTACCTTGGCAGAATCGGTCTGGAATTCCAGCACGTTGCTCTTGGGCAAACCATCCACACCCACCTGATAGTCTACGACCTTCTTGACACCTTTGCCATCCAGCATCTTGGGTGGATTGGAACGAAGATTTTCCATAATGACCGCCATTTTCCGCATTCCTTCCGCGCCTTCAAAGGTGAAGCTGGCAAGGTCGTTGCGGTAGAAACCGTACTTTTCGTACAGGGCGTCCATGGCCTGGGCCAGCGTCATGCCCCTGGACTTGTACCATGCGGTCATCTCACAGCAGAGCATGGAGGCATTGACGGCGTCCTTGTCCCGGACGTGACCGCCGGAGAGATAGCCGTAGCTTTCCTCGAAGCCAAAAATGTAGCGGTCAAGTTCACCGGCTTCTTCCAATAGAGCGATCTGTTCCCCGATGAACTTAAAGCCCGTCAGAACCCGGCGCAGCTCCACACCGTAATCCGCGGCAACCGCGTCCGCCATATCGGTGGAGACGATGGTGGTCCCCGCAACGGGATTCCGGGGCATATTCCCGTTTTCCAGACGCTTGCGGCAGATGTAGTCCAGCAGGAGGACACCCATTTCGTTGCCGGTGATGAGGCGGTAGTCATCCCCCTCGGGAACGGCGACGCCCATGCGGTCGCAGTCCGGGTCGGTGCCTAACAGCAGATCGGGCTTTACCTTCCGGCACAGGGCCAGACCCGTTTCCATGGCCTCCCGAATCTCCGGGTTGGGGTAGGGGCAGGTGGGGAAGTGCCCATCGGGATGCTCCTGCTCAGGCACTACGGTGACATCGGTGATACCGATGCGGGTCAGAATCTTTTTGACACATTCCAGTCCGGCGCCGTTCAGGGGCGTGTAGACCACCTTCAGATCCAGCTTCTCGCCATTCGACAGGCTGCGCTGCTGGACGGCATCCAGAAAGGCTTCCAGGCAGCTTTCACCAATGGTAATGATCCTTCCGGCGGCACGGCCTTCTTCCTCGGTGATCAGCTTCACGTCATCAAACATATCCAGGGCGCTGATTTCCTTCAAAACCGCGGCGGCGACGTCCAGTGTAATCTGACAGCCGTCAGAGCCGTATACCTTATACCCGTTATATTTCGCGGGGTTGTGGCTGGCGGTGACGCAGACACCCGCGCCGCAGCCTAAGTACCGCACGGCCCAGCTCAGAGCGGGGGTCGGCTCCAATCTGGGGTAGATGAAGGCGGTGAGGCCGTTGGCGGCAATGACCCGGGCGGCTTCCCTGGCGAAGAGGTCACTCTTGATGCGGCTGTCGTAGCCGATGGCAATGGACTGGGGCAGATCGGTGCTTTTCAGGTAGTTGCACAGGCCCTGGGTGGCCCGACGGATGACATAAATGTTCATCCGGTTGGTGCCCGCGCCGATGACGCCCCGCAGGCCGCCGGTGCCAAACTCCAGATCCCGGTAGAACCGCTCAAAAATCTCCTTCTCTTCCGTCACAGCGGACAATTCGGCGGTCAGATCCGGGTCGTCAACGGCCTTTTCCTTCCAAAGTGTAAAACGGGACTGAATATCCATGGTGTTCCTCTCTTTTCTGTTTTATAGTAAGGAAATGACATCCGTCAGGGTGTCGGCTTTTGCGTACAGCAGGGACAGGGTGTCCTGCCCGGGCGTGTCCTGATCGGGAATCAGCACCGGCAGGCAGCCGGCCCGATAGGCGGACAGAATCCCGGCAGGGGAGTCCTCCAGCGCAAGGCAGGTTTCCGGGGGCAGGCCCAGCTCCGCCGCGCCCCGCAGATAGATGTCCGGCTCCGGCTTGCCCCTGGGCACATCGTAGCCGCTGATGACCTTCACGAACCGATGGTACAGGTTCAGGGGTGTGAGATAACTTTCAAGCCGTTGCTGTGGGGAGGAGCTGGTGATGGCGCAGGGGATGCCCCGCTCGTCCAGCGCGTCCAGCAGGGTGTAAATCCCCGGCTTGGCGGCGACCCCTTCTTTTTCCACAAAGGCATCCATCAG